>CAZLRM010000121.1:0-4281 GCA_964561895.1 uncultured Christensenellaceae bacterium
GGGCACGGTGTGGGGCTGTTCATTCATGAAGCGCCCACGCTGAACGAATTGTCGGACGCGGTTTTAGCCGAGGGCATGGTCGTGACGGTGGAGCCGGGTATATACCTCAAAGGGCGCTGGGGCGTGCGCATCGAGGATCTATGTGTCGTAAAAAACGGCGGCTGCGAGAACCTGACGGCAGCGCCGCGCGAACTCATTATTATCAACTAACGGAGGATCAATATGGTAACAGCCGGAGATTTCAAGAAAGGCCTGACGATCGAGATTGACGATCAGGTCTGGGTGATCGTGGACTTTCAGCACGTGAAACCCGGCAAGGGCGCGGCATTCGTGCGCACCAAGATGAAAAACGTTATGCAGGGCAACGTGCTTGAGAAGACCTATAACCCGACTGAAAAGTTCCCCAAAGCACACGTGGAAACCAAGACGATGGAGTACCTCTACAGCGACGGCGAGCTGTATTATTTCATGGATCAGGAATCCTTTGAGCAGATGCCGCTCAATCACGACCAGGTGGAGGACGCGCTCAACTACATTAAAGAAAACATGACTGTGACGGTCAAATTCTTTAAGGGTGCGGCGTTCTCGGTGGAACCGCCCAACTTCGTGGAACTTCAGATCACCGAGACAGAGCCGGGCTTTAAAGGCGATACGGCAACATCGGGCAACAAGCCCGCGATACTGGAGACAGGCGCCAAGATCATGGTACCGCTGTTCATCAATCAGGGCGACGTGATCCGCGTGGACACGCGCACCGGCGAGTACATGGAAAGAGCATAAAACCGGACAGATCCGCATCACAAGGCCCGGCAGAAATTCCGGGCCTTTTATTTTTCGGGAGGCAATTATGAAAAATGAAACATGGACGAAGATCCTCGCCATCGCCGGGACAGTGCTTGCCGGGTTCCCGATAGCCGCTACAGTGGTTACCGCGGTAATCAGGTCGATCGCCAGAGGCAGGCTGCAGTGTGATTATCTGATGCCGGCGGAGCTGTTCCTTGCCGCGCTGGCGGGGGGATTGCTGCTGCTCTGGGCGGGATTTCGAGCGCAGTTACTCCGCAAGCCCATCGCCATCGGTCTGGTGGCGATATGCGTGTTCCTTGCCGCAAGCCAGCTGATCGCGGTGCTCAGCGGCATTGCTTCCGGCGCGGCGGAGGCTGCGGGCGCAATATGGATACTGATCATCGTTTTACTGGCGCTGTATACGGCTGCTGTGATCGGGCTCATGGCGGCAGGTATTGTGCTGACAAAGAGGGTATTTCGCAAACCCGGTGCAGAGGTTCAATCACGTTGAGACTCAGCCGGATCGGCCATATAAAGACTTTACAAATAATAACTGATATTTAGCAGGATTTTTCCCGTTTTTTTCGCACATTCCCACACTCATATGCGTGAATCCACACGAATAGACTTGTAAAAAGAGAATACGGGGAGGAACGGATATGACAAAAAAAATCATCGCGGTGCTGATTGCGGCAGCGCTGATACTTTGCTTTGCAGGCTGCGCGAACGATAAAGGGGAAGCCCCTTCCGAAGAAATACCGGCGATGAACGTCGCGGACGAGAACATGCGCCAGACGGTGATTTACCTTGAGGACGACAACGGGTATATCGTTCCCGTGATGAAGGAGATCGAGTGGGTGGAGGGCATCGGCAAGGCGGCGGTGAGCCAGCTCATCGCAAACCCGGATGCTGACGCACAGATGGAATATATGGGCTTAAATCCGGTGCTCGCCGAGGGGACGGAGCTTTCCTTAAGCATCAAAGAAGGGGTTGCCACGCTGAAACTCAGCGATGGCGCGATATCGGCGGAAGACGCGGTTTCCGAGATGAACAAAGTGGTCGCGGTGGTCAATACGCTGTGTGAATTCCAGACGATCGACTCCGTGATTATCAAGCAGGAAGGGTGCGATGATACGCTGCCCTGCGGTACAGATATCAGCGAGGCGTTCCCGCCGTTCGATCTTAATGTTGCCACGACCACACTTTCCACCGAGGATATGGAAAACGCATCAAAGATTACGCTGTATTTTGGGAACGGCACGGAAACTGCGATCGTGCCGGTTACGAAGTATGTGGGCGGAACTGCGGACGCGTTCGTGGTGATGAGCGAACTCGTCAAGGGGCCGGGGGACGGTAAGCTCAAAAGCCTGTTCCCGAAAGGGACGCAGCTTTTAGGTGTGGATGTCGATGAAGCGGGCGTCGCGACCATCAATTTTTCCAAGGAGCTTTCAGCCATTAGCGATACGCCCGAGCTGCAGGAAAAGCTCGTCAAGTGCGTCACGCTTTCGCTCAAGCAGTTTGACAATATCGACGAGGTGGTTATACTGGTAGATGGGAAGGAATTTGCGTCTACTTCCGAATCGACAATGGCGACAATGGACTTCGTAAATACAATGGAGTAAGGATGGTTCACTGATGATAAGAGCGGACGGCCGCGGTGAGCGAGAGTTAAGGCCGCTGCATATGACCAAGGATTTTATGAAAAACGCGCAAGGCTCCGTGCTGATCGAGATGGGGAACACGCGGCTGCTGTGCAGCGCAATGGCTGCGCCCGGCGTGCCGCCGTTTCTCGAAGGTACGGATAAGGGCTGGCTCACGGCAGAATATGCGATGCTGCCCGCGAGCACGCCGCAGCGTAAAATAAGGGACGCGAAGCGCCCGGACGGCCGGAATACCGAAATCAGCCGTATCATCGGGCGCTGTTTGCGTACGGTTGTGGATATGGGGGCGCTGCCCGGCCTCACGGTATATATCGACTGCGACGTGATCGAGGCGGACGGCGGCACGCGTACCGCGGGCATCACGGGCGGATATACCGCGCTTGCGCTGTGTGTTCAGAGGATGCTGGCGGACGGTATGATTGTGCGCTCGCCCCTGCGCGACGGCGTCGCAGCGGTGAGCTGCGGTATCGTGGAAGGAACGCCGGTGCTCGATTTAAACTATGCGGAGGACAGCCGAGCCGCCGCCGATATGAACGTGGCGATGTCGCACAGCGGCGGTATCATCGAGGTGCTGTGCACCGGGGAGAAACGCCCGCTGAAAACAAAGGAGATGCAGACGCTGCTGCGCTACGCGCAGGAGGGCATTGAACAGATCGTAAAAATACAGCGCGAGGTATTGGGGCAAGGCGTATGAGCAGGCTGATTATCGCAACGAACAACGCGGGCAAGGTGAAAGAAATCAGGGCAATATTGAAAAGCGCTTACGACGAGGTGCTCTCGCTCAAGGAAGCGGGGCTGTCGTTGGAGGTGGAGGAGGACGGCGTCACGTTCGAGCAGAACGCCGTCAAGAAGGCCGCCGAGGCAGCGAGGGCTTCGGGCTGCGACGCGCTTGCGGACGACTCCGGCCTGTGCGTGGATGCGCTGGGCGGCGCGCCGGGCGTATATTCCGCGCGGTATGCGGGCCCGCACGCGACAGACGCGCTTAACAACGAAAAGCTGCTCGCTGCGCTTGACAAAGAGGAAAACCGCAGCGCGAAGTTCATATGCGTAGTCGCGCTCGCAAAGGGCAAAGATATCATTACGGCATGCGGAGAGGTATGCGGGGAGATCAACCGGAAACCTTCGGGAGCAGGAGGCTTCGGCTACGACCCGCTGTTTTTTTTACCCGAATACGGGCAAACTGTCGCTGAGTTACCCGCCGAGATCAAGAACCGCATCAGCCACCGCGCGAAAGCATTGAACGCGTTGAAGGACAAGCTTTCCGTATGAATAAGATACTCGTGCTCAGCGATACGCACGCGCGCAAGGCGGCCATCGCCGCGGCGCTGTCGCGCTGCGCCGACGCGGGCTGCATCATCCACCTCGGGGATCACGCGCAGGACGCGGAGTACGCGCGTTCGTTGACCGCAAAGACAGTGTACGCGGTGCGCGGCAACTGCGATTTTTCGTCCGAAGCGCCGGAGGAGTTGGAGCTCATCATCGAGGGCGTGAGGCTCTGCGCGGTGCACGGCCATAAGCAGGGCGTGAAACAATCGCTGCTGCGGCTGGGGCTTCTTGCGATGGAGAAGGAAGCGCGCCTCGTGCTGTTCGGGCATACGCACATCCCAACAGAGCAGTTCTACGCGGACGCGACGCTCTATAATCCGGGCAGCCTCGGCGAACCGCGCGGCATAAAGCCCACTTTCGGCGTGGTTACGCTGGACGCGGGAGCTATTAGAATCAAGACGTATTCGTTATAACCAAGTTAATAAAGGAGCGAAAAAACATGGATGTAAAATTTCACTCCACCGTGCTGATTACGCGCCGGCTTGGCGAGATGCGGCGCTTCTATACCGAA
>CAZLRM010000121.1:4381-5572 GCA_964561895.1 uncultured Christensenellaceae bacterium
GGAAGGCATGAGCGCCGATGAGATTGCGCTGCAAACGGGCGTTCAGAAAGATATGGTGCTGGAGTATCTGAATCGGGAGCAGGGCTGATTACTGCAGCTTGGTATTACGATCCTGCTTTGATCTCGTTTACCTTCTCCTCGCCAAGCACAGTTTCAATCGTACCGGTTAAAAAGTTTTTCCAGCCGTATTTATTGTATTCTTTTTCGCGCCTGCGGTGCGCGCTTTTTTTCGCGCCGAGATAAGACGGACTTCTGCCGATTTCAAGCGTTGCGCACAGAAAACCCGCGTTTACGGGACGGTAGTATTCGAGACAGTTATCGATATCTTCAAAGCAAATCAGCGGCGTCTCCACACCATCCGCGAGCAGCGCCATGCGCCCGAGACGGTAGCTGAACACGAACCCTTCGGCTAAGCTGCGCGCGTAGTCGGTCATTGTGCTGCCGTCGCCGTCCAGCCCATAATGTTTTCGCTCCTTCTTGGGTTTATAGCCATTCTTTAATAGTTTATTAAGTCTTTTGGCGAACTTCAGGCAGGCGGCGTCGCTGGTTGAGGAAGCGAAAGGCTTGTTGCAGTAAGAGCTTCCGCCCTGCTGGTGCAAATCGATATAGGCCGCAGCCTGTGGCACGTATACATTGAACCATTTGAGAATTGCCTGCGTCTCGCTTTCCGTGCCGAGGCTGTTACCCGCAAAGAAATCCAGGCCGGGTTTATTTGAAAAGTCTTTAACGCGTTTCACGCCCGAGGCAAGCTGGCCTGCGTTGACGGAGGGCATCGCGCGGTTCAAGTCCACTCCGTTTGCGTTGGACTTGCGGTATCGGCTGCCCCCGTTTATGATTATCTCCCGCCCGTCCGGATTCACAAGCGGAACAGCGGTGATACGTACGCTCTGAAGCAGCGATCGCGTATATGCGTCCTTTTGCGCTTTTTGGAGCGTATCGTTCAAAAATTTTACCATGTAATCCGCGCCCGCAAACTCGCGCGCATGCACGCTGCCCGTCAACATGATGAGGGGCTTATCCGTGCCGGACTCACCCGAAAGATTGAGGTTTACCATGTAAATGTTGCGGCCCTGCTCGCTTTTACCAATCACATAGATATCGACGCCCTCGTACCTGCCGAGGTTCAATATGTACTTTTCAATTGCCTGATAATTCATCGTATCGGAAATATCGATATCGTACGGCTCGGGC
>CAZLRM010000122.1:0-5438 GCA_964561895.1 uncultured Christensenellaceae bacterium
TTAGTATACCATAGATTTAGATTATTTTATAGTATTAGTGTTAACAATGTACTAGCGCCTGTTTATAAAACGTCCCTGCCAATGCATCAGCATTGCTTTTCTAAATGGCTTTTCCGCAGCCGCTCAAATATTCTCTGCCGCCGCCTCATAAGCATAAGGTATCAAACCAAGGCGGGACGTCATGGAAAAGCGTTCTTTCAGCGTGTTTCAAATCGCCTCCGCGTACATTGGCACGGTGGTGGGCGCGGGGTTTGCCTCCGGGCAGGAGGTGCTGCAATTCTTTGACGCCTTCGGGCTCATCGGGTTATTGGGCGTACTCGTATCCACGCTGCTGTTTTTTTTCATCGGGTATTCCATACTGATGCTCGGTTACCGCTTGAAGGCGCAGTCCCACGTCGAGATCGTACGCTTTACAAACGGCGCGGTATTAGGCTCCCTCATCGATATTATCATCACCATATTCCTTTTCGGCGGGCTCTCTGCGATGATCGCGGGCGCGGGCGCGGTATTCAAGGAGCAATTCTGCATTTCTCCCGTATGGGGCACTATCGTCATGGCGCTTATCACACTGCTTACCGTGGCCACAGGTACGCGCGGCGTCATCAACGCGATCAGCTACGTCGTACCTTTTCTGATCGTATCGGTGCTGTTCATCTCCATATCCAGCCTGATCCGAAATCCCGTTACGCCGCACGAAATCGAAGCCGCCGAAACGCTTCATGGCGCAACGCCGAACTGGCTTTTATCGGCGGTGAACTACGCTTCGTATAACATCGTAATCTCCATCGGCGTGCTCGCGCCCATGGGCGCAGCCACACGCGAAAAAAAGAAGCTGCTAATTGGCGCGCTGCTCGGCGCGGCGGGGCTGGGTATCGGCCTCACCGCCATCTATTTTTGCGTGCTGACTAACATCACCGCCGTCAGCGCCAAGGAACTGCCGATGATCGCGGCGGCAGGAGGTATATCGGGCATGCTGCGGCTGGCTTTTGCGGTCGTGCTGTTTGCCGAGGTTTACACGACTGCCGTAGGCAACCTGTATGCGCTGGCGCAGCGCGTAACGCTGGGGCTGCCCAAAAAACTGTTCATCGCCGTTGCGGCCTGCCTCGCGCTGATGGCCGGGCAGCTGGGATTCTCCAACATGGTGCGGTATTTATACCCCGCCGTGGGGTACGGCGGCATCGCGTTCTTTTTGGGCGTCGCCTGGGTCTGGATCGCAAAGCGCGATTCCGTCGCAAAGAGGCAGCAATGAACCGTTTTTTAACCGCGCTGATCATCTGCATACTGCTGATACTCACGCTCACAGGCAGGCTCGTGCTGGAAGCGCGCACCATTCAGGCGTCCGCCGAGGCGGAGATCCGCTACGTGCGGGCCGCAAAGCAGGACCTGCTTTCTCTGATGCTTGCTTACCCGCAGCATATCGCAGGATTGCAGCGCGGAGATGATGGGCTTGTATATCTGGTGATGCAATCAGGCGATGAGATACTCTATGATGATATGAAACAGAAAAGCTTTGACGAACAGCTTGCCTGTGCGGATTTACAGGATATGATGTCTCTTGCCTATCCGCTTGAGATGATCTCTGCGCTGCGCGAAGGCAATGATGACCCGGGCCGGATACGCTGTTATGCGTTTTTGCATGCGGTATATGGCGATACGATCAATGATATCGAGAAAAACCTGACCAATACAAACCTGGTATCGGGCTGCTACCCGGTTGCCGCCGACGCCGCGCCCGCACTGGAGGAAGCGATGCGGCAGCTTTCCGCATACATTCGCGAGGACCCGTCGGCATACGGCTATGTTTTTCCGGTCAACGGCACGTATAATTACAGGTTCATCGCGGGCACTACCCAGCTAAGCCCTCACGCTTTTGGCATCGCGATCGACCTGAAAAGCAACCCGTGCGATTACTGGCGCTGGGCCACGCGGGAGCAAGGGCAAAGCCGCCTTGACGATTACCCTGCCGGGGTGGTAAAGATCATGGAGGACCACGGCTTTATCTGGGGGGGCAAATGGGCTCATTTCGACTTTCTGCATTTCGAGTACCGGCCTGAGCTGATTATAAAGGCAGCATATACGGCAAACGGCGACTTCAAAAATCCCTGGTACGCCGGTTTCCCGGACGACGCACAGACAAAAAAATATATTCAGTGGGTCGAAGATGTATTTATTCAGGAGGGTTAGCTCTTTTCTTTTAACAGTATCCGCATGGCAAACGCCTGCAGACGGCGCGGCATGGCACTGTAAAGCTTCAGCGAAAAGCTCGTATTCACGCCGTACCGCATCTTTGGGTTCGCAGATTTTACCGCCCTCAGATAAACCCCGGCCAGTTTTTCAGGGGTTCCCGCGCTGCCCGTCTGCGCGTTCATAATGCGCGCGATGCGCTCGAGCCTACCCGCGTACAGCCGTGAATTATCTTTGAGTCTCATAAGCTCCCGCCCCGCTTCATCTACGAGCGCCGTGCGGAAAGCGCCGGGGCGTACCGCAATCACGCGCACACCCAAAAGCTGCAGCTCAAGCCGCAGCGAATCCGCATAGCATTCGAGCGCGGTCTTGGAGAGCGCGTAGATACCCGTAAAAGGCAGCGGCTTTTGCAGCGCAAGTTCGCTCGTGGTGATAATGATACGGCCGCCGCCCGCCATCACCAACGGCAGAAACACCTTGTTGATGCGGTATACGCCCATGAAATTGACGTCCATAATCGCGCTTAAGCGCTCTTCAGAAATTTCCGCAAAAGAGTCCATCATATAGATACCCGCCAGATGGATCACGGCGTCGAGCCTGCCGGTCATCTGCTCAACGCTTTTACGGGCTGCTTCTATACTCGTTGTGTCGCGCAAATCGAGCGCGATGGGGATAACGCCCGGATACGGCTGCTGCGCGCGGATATCGCAGCTGAATACGCGGTATCCCGCGTCCGCTAGGCATTCCGCCGCTGCGCGGCCCAGGCCCCCCGCGCCGCCTGTGACAAGTACCTGTTTCACCGCCAGCCTCCTTATTTGCATGCTTTTATTATACTATAACCTCCCTGAAATCTCTTGCCTTTTTTCTTTTTAGCGGCGAAATACCCCGTCATCAATCCATACATAATATACCTGTTATTAAGGTTTCAGCCTGATAACCCCATTCTAATAAATATTTCTTGTATTGCATTATCGCCCCTTTGTGTTTTCTGAATGCCGGTGCTATAATGTTAAATCGGAAACTGGAACAATACAGCTGACTTAAACTATACAAATTGCTATTGTTTCATGTTAAAGGAGTCAGTATGGCAAAAATTTTCTCATTTAAGGGTGGCATCCACCCTCTTGGGCGTATCCATCACGGAAAACCGCTTACTCAAGCACGCGCAATTGAAAAATGCAGCGTACCGGGCGAAATCGTTTTGCCGCTTTCGCAGCATATCGGCGCGCCGTCCGTTCCCGTTGTTGCAGTGGGCGACCGGGTGGATATGGGCCAGAAGATCGCTGAGGCTTCGGGCAATGTCAGCGTACCCTTATATTCCAGCGTCTCAGGCACGGTGAAGGCGATCGAGCTGCGCCCCGACATCGCTGGCAAATCATCGATGGCCATCGTCATCGCGAACGATTTTGAGGACAGGCTCTGCCCCGCCATTGCTGCCAAGGGCAGCGTGGAAAGCCTTTCGCCCAAAGAACTGCTCGGCATCATCAAGGAAGCCGGCATCGTGGGCATGGGAGGCGCGGCGTTCCCGACACACATCAAGCTTTCGCCCCCGCCCGATAAGAAAATCGACACGGTGATCGTCAACGGCGCGGAGTGCGAGCCTTACTTAACTTCGGACCACCGCGTGATGCTGGAGCATCCGCAGGGCGTCGTAAACGGGCTCAAAGCCGTCATGAAGATACTGGGCGTAGAAAAAGCATATATTGCGATTGAGGAAAACAAGCCCGACGCAGCACAGGCCATCCGCGAAGCGGCACGCGCAGAGCGCATCAACGTCGTCACGCTAAAAGTCAAATACCCGCAGGGCGCTGAAAAACAGCTCATATACGCCGTCACAGGCAGACAGGTGCCCTCGGGCGGACTGCCTATGGACGTAGGCGCGGTCGTCGTCAACGCGGGCACCGCGCATCAGATCAGCCTCGCGGTGGAAAAAGGCATGCCGCTTTATGACCGCGTCGTGACGGTGACGGGTAGCGTAGCGCGGCCTTCCAACTTCCTTGTACGACTCGGCACGCCGATATCGCACGTATTCGCGGAGGCAGGCGGGTTTTCGGCCGAAATCAGCAAGGTGATCGCGGGCGGCCCGATGATGGGCATCACGCAATGTGATCTGAATGCGCCTGTCGTGAAAGGCACCTCCGGCCTGCTCGCGCTCGACAGCCGCACGGCGCGCCCTGTGGAGGATTCTCCCTGCATACGCTGCGGCAAATGCGTGATGAACTGCCCGATGGGGCTGCAGCCCAACCTGATCAGCGCGTATTCCGACGCCAACCGTTTTGACGACGCGGAGAAATACCGCGCGCTTGACTGCATGGAGTGCGGCTGCTGCGCGTATAACTGCCCCGCGAACCGGCATATTGTGCAAAGCATACGGCTCGCCAAGGCGCAGATATTGAACGCGCGTAAAATAAGCTCCTGAAGATTTGCTGATCTGACCTGTATTTTGGAGGTAATTATGGACAAGTTTACGATGTCCTCGTCCCCGCACGTTCGGTCCGCCGAGACAACAGGGCGTATTATGAGGGACGTGCTGATCGCTTTGCTGCCCGCGACGGTCTGCGGCGTGTACTTCTTCGGATGGAACGCGCTGATGGTTGTGCTGGTGGGCATAGTTGCTGCGGTAGGAACCGAGGCGCTGCTGCAGCTGCTCATGAAGCGCAAGGTAACAGCGCTTGACGGAAGCGCTGCGGTCACGGGATTGCTGATCGCGCTCAATTTACCGCCGTTGGCGCCCGAGCTGCTATGGCTGCCGCTGATTGGTTCGGTTTTTGCAATCGCGATCGTCAAACAGTGCTTCGGCGGCCTCGGTTATAACTTCTTGAACCCTGCGCTCGCGGCGAGGGCGTTTCTCTTGGTATCGTGGCCTACGATTATGACGACGTGGACGATGCCCGCGGACGCGGTATCGACCGCAACGCCGCTGACCGCACTTAAAATGGGCGGAGCAACGCTCAGCCCCTACCTCGATATGGCGGTCGGCAACGTGGGCGGCTGCATCGGCGAAACGAGCGCCATCGCGCTGCTGCTGGGCGGCATATACCTGCTCGTCCGGCGCGTGATCGACTGGCGTATCCCGGGCGTTTACATCGCGACGGTAGCGGCATTTACGTGGATTGCAGGCCCGAATGGTCTGTTTACGGGCGACGCGCTGTACCACATACTCGCGGGCGGCCTCATGCTGGGCGCAATCTACATGGCAACCGACTACGTGACGTCGCCGATCTCCAAAACCGGCAAGATCGTGTTCGCGCTGG
>CAZLRM010000123.1:0-5388 GCA_964561895.1 uncultured Christensenellaceae bacterium
AAGGCCATACGGACAGCCGGGTCAAAAGCCGAAGCTGGCAACTTTGTTGCCTTATTGGTTGGGCATGAACGCTCAAAAAAAGTTGGCGCTAAAAGCGCACGCTTGTGAATCAATCAATAAGAGTAGGTAAAGTAATTCTTGCTGTATAGACTCTGCCTTAAATCCAAAATGATACTTCGCCGTCGGGCGGAGTGCACAGCGGTTTTATCGGATTGAACACTCAAGCATGCGCAGCAAGTGCCTGAGTGTTTTTTGATTTCGGATTGGGGAATTATATTTCTGACGGGGAAAGGTACGCAATGGAACAGAAACTGAAGCTGTACGGGTTTAACAACTTAACAAAATCTTTGAGCTTTAACATATTTGACGTATGTTACGCCAAGACCCCGCGCGAGCAGCGCGATTATATCGCCTATATCGACGAGCAGTACAACTCCGAGCGTCTGACCGGCATATTGGAGCGCGTGACCGAGATGGTGGGCGCGCAGGTGCTCTCCATCGCACGGCAGGACTACGACCCGCAGGGCGCGAGCGTCGCGCTGCTGATCGCCGAGGAGCCCATGAACGGACTGCGCAAGCGCGGCGAAACGGTGGTCGCGCACCTCGACAAGAGCCATGTGACGGTGCACACGTATCCGGAGTACCATCCCGAGACGAGCATCGCGACGTTCCGCGTGGATATCGACGTTGCGACGTGCGGCGTGATTTCGCCGCTCAACACGCTCGATTTTCTGATCGGCAGCTTCGATTCCGATATCATCACGATGGACTACCGCGTGCGCGGCTTCACGCGCGACGTAAACGGCAAAAAGCTTTTCATCGACCATGACATCACGTCGATACAGGACTATATCGCGGAGCCCACATTGGAGCGCTACGACGCGGTGGATATCAACGTGTATCAGGCGAACCTGTTCCATACGCGCATGCTGCTCAAGGAAGTCGATCTGCAGAACTATCTATTTAACACCGACGTACACGAGCTGCCGCCGCGCGAGCGGCTCGAAATTACCGCGAGCCTGCGCCGCGAGATGATTGACATCTTCAGCGGCAAGAACGTGTACTGACATGGAGACATTGGATCAGTCCAGAGCCCCGCTGCTGGAGGCGATGAAAAGCTTAAGGGCGGCGAGGATCGTACCGTTTGACGTGCCGGGCCACAAGCAGGGGCGCGGAAATACAGAGCTTACGGCGTTCCTCGGGCGGCAGTGCATGGAGGCGGACGTCAACTCTCAAAAGCCGCTCGATAATCTGTGCCATCCCGTTTCGGTCATACGCGAAGCGGAGCAGCTCGCCGCGCAGGCGTTCGGCGGCGCGCATGCCTTTTTTATGGTGGGCGGCACGACTTCCGCCGTGCAGAGCATGATACTCTCGGTTGTGGGGCGCGGCGATGAGATCATACTGCCGCGGAACGTGCACCGCAGCGTGATCGGCGCGCTCATACTGTGCGGCGCGGTGCCCGTATATGTGAACCCGCAGACAGAAGCGCGGCTAGGCATTTCGCTCGGCATGGCGATGGACGACGTGAAGGCCGTGATCGAAACGCACCCGAACGCCAAGGCGGTGTTCGTCAACAACCCGACGTATTACGGCATATGCTCCAACATCGCCGAAATCACTCGGCTGGCGCACGCCAAGGGCATGAAGGTGCTTGCGGACGAAGCGCACGGCACGCATTTTTACTTCGGTGAAGGCATGCCGGTAAGCGCGATGGCGGCGGGCGCGGATATGGCGAGCATCAGCATGCACAAGTCGGGCGGCTCACTTACGCAAAGCTCGCTGCTGGTATTGGGGCCGGGCGTCAGCGAAGGCCATATGCGCAAGATCATTAACTTAACGCAGACCACAAGCGGCTCGTACCTGCTTATGAGCAGCCTCGATATATCGCGCAAAAACCTTAGCCTCCATGGGCGGGAAATATTTAAAACGGTGTGCGGGCTTGCACAGTACGCGCGGGACGAGATCAACGATATCGGGGACTACTACGCCTACGCGCGCGAGATCGTCAACGGCGATTCGATTTACGATTTCGACCCGACGAAGCTTTCCGTACACACGCTTGATATCGGCCTTGCGGGTATCGAAGTATACGACATACTGCGCGACGAGTACGATATTCAGACAGAGTTCGGCGACGTCGCAAATATACTGGCTTACATCTCCGTGGGTGACCGCGAGCGCGATATTGAACGGCTCGTTTCCGCGCTCGCGGAGATACGGCGGCTCTATAAACGCGACAAAACGGGCATGATGGACGTCGAATACATCAGCCCTGAAGTTGCGGCCACACCGCAGGAGGCGTTCTTCGCCGAAACCGTATCGCTGCCCATCGAATCGAGCGCGGGGCATATCTGCGCCGAGAGCGTGATGTGCTATCCGCCGGGTATACCGATACTTGCGCCGGGCGAGCGCATCACGCCCGAGATCATATGCTATATCCGTTATATGAAGCAGAAGGGCGGCTCGCTGACCGGCCTTGAGGATATCGCAATCGAGCGCATCAATGTGCTGAGTAAATGCTGATGAATCGGCGTTTACCATTAAGGAGGGCATTCATGCATCTGACATTTACCGAAATGCATACGAAGCATGTGGGGCTGTCCATAAGCATCGACAGGCAGCTTTACTGCGCGCAGAGCGCTTTTCAGCGTATCGACGTAATGGAAACACCGGAGTTTGGGCGCATACTCGCGCTGGACGGTATACTGATGCTGACCGAGAAGGACGAGTTCATCTACCACGAGATGATCACGCATGTACCCATGGCGGTGCATCCCGCGGCGAAGCATGTGCTCGTCATCGGCGGCGGCGACGGCGGCGCGGTTCGAGAGCTGTGCCGCTACGATACGGTTGCACATATCGACCTTGTGGAGATCGACGAGGCGGTGGTGGCGGCATGCCGCGAGTATTTTCCGCAGGTGGCATCCGGATTTTCAGATAAGCGCGTCACCATACACTATGAGGACGGGCTTAAATACATCCGGCGCTGCAGCGATCAATACGACGTGATCGTCGTGGATTCCACCGACCCTTTCGGGCCGGGCGAAGGGCTGTTCACCAAGGAGTTCTACGGCAACTGCTTTAAAGCGCTCAAAAGTGACGGCATACTCGTCAACCAGCACGAAAACCCGTTTTACCCGGACGATGCGGCTGCGGTTCGGCGCATCCATAAGCAGATCGTGCTTTCCTTTCCGCTGTCGCGATTGTATCAGGCGCATATACCGACTTACCCTTCCGGACACTGGCTGTTCGGCTTTTCGTCGAAGAAGTACCACCCCGTGCAGCATTTGGACGCGGAGCGGTGGAACGCACGCGGCATCAAGACGCGGTATTACAATACCAATCTGCATAAAGCGGCGTTTGCTTTGCCCACTTTTGTGGAAGACTTGATTAAGGATGTGGAATGATGGAAAAGTTTCTGGGCTGCGGCAAGCCATACGAACTCGCGGACACCGTGATATTCGGTGCGCCGTTTGATTCCACGACGAGCTACCGCCCGGGCGCGCGCTTCGGCAGCCGCATGATGCGCGCGGAGTCGTACGCGCTCGAAACCTACAGCCCTTACCTTGACAAGGATGTCGAGACGGACAAGGCTGTCTGCGATCTCGGGGAGCTGGAACTGTGCTTCGGGGACACGCGCGCCGCGCTGGATGCCATCGAGGCGCAGGCGGAGGCAATACTCTCAGACGGCAAGCGCCCGCTTATGATCGGCGGGGAGCACCTCGTATCCTTAGGCGCGATACGCGCCGCGGCGAGGAAGTATCCCGATCTTCACGTTATCCACTTCGACGCGCACGCCGACATCCGCACCGGCTATCTCGGCGCGGAACTCTCGCATGCGGCGGTGATGCGGCGCGCATGGGAACTGATCGGCGACGGGCGCATATTCAGCTTCGGTATCCGTTCGGGCGACCGCGCGGAATTTGCCTGGGCGGGCGAAGGCCATATCCGGATGAGCAAATACGACTTTTCGGGGCTCAAAGAAACGGTAATGCAGCTGATGGATAAGCCGGTATACTTCTCGATCGACCTCGACGTGCTCGATCCTTCGGTGCTGCCCGGCACGGGTACGCCTGAACCCGGCGGCGTCACGTTCACGCAGCTTATCGAAGCGGTATACGAGGTATGCCGCCTCAATATCGTCTCATGCGATATCTGCGAACTTGCCCCGACGATAGATTCTGCGGGAGTGTCCACCGCCGTTGCGAACAAGGTGCTGCGTGAGCTGCTGCTGGCGATGAAATAGGGGCGGATATAGTGCCCCGGTGGGTATTACCCGCTCGCTCATTCCACAGCAGCCAATTGACGCAGGGAGAAAGAAAAAATGTGGCTTGCCTGCAATAAGGCCATTGAGTTATCAGATTAGTCTTCAGGAGGACAACATACCATGGGAAAAGCTTTGATCATCGGGGCGGGCGGCGTGGCGGGCGTTGCGGCGCACAAATGCTGCCAGAATTCCGGCGTATTTGAGGAGATCATGATCGCAAGCCGCACGGTGGCCAAGTGCGACGCGCTTAAAGAAAAGCTGCAGGGCGGAAAGACGAAGGTACAGACCGCGCATGTGGACGCCGACAACACATCGGAGGTCGTCTGGCTCATCAATTCTTTTAAGCCTGACGTACTCATCAACCTCGCGCTGCCGTATCAGGACCTCTCCCTTATGGACGCCTGCCTTGCGATGAAAACAAATTACGTGGACACCGCGAACTACGAGCCGCCGGAAACGGCAAAGTTTGAGTACAGCCATCAGTGGGCGTATCACGACCGCTTCAAGGCGGCGGGCATTACCGCGCTGCTCGGCAGCGGCTTCGACCCCGGCGTGACGAGCGTGTTTTCGGCCTACGCGCTAAAGCACTACTTTGACGTGATTGAAGAGATCGACATACTCGACTGCAACGGCGGCGACCACGGCTATCCTTTCGCGACCAACTTCAATCCGGAGATCAACATCCGCGAGGTGACCGCGAGGGGCAGCTACTTCGAAAACGGGCATTGGGTGGAAACAGAGCCGATGGAGATCAAGCGTACGTACGACTTTGAGGGCGTGGGAGTAAAAGATATGTATCTGCTGCACCACGAGGAGATCGAAAGCCTCGCGAAGCATATACCGGGCATCAGGCGCATCCGCTTCTTCATGACGTTCGGCCAAAGTTATCTTACGCATTTGAAATGCCTTGAGAACGTGGGCATGACGTCCATCGAGCCCATCGAATTTGAAGGACACCAGATCGTACCGCTGCAATTCCTCAAAGCGGTGCTGCCCGACCCTGCGTCACTCGGGCCGCGTACCGTGGGCAAAACCAACATCGGCTGCATATTCAGGGGAATAAAAGACGGTAAGCCGCGCACCTATTACGTGTACAACATCTGCGACCATCAGGAATGCTA
>CAZLRM010000124.1:0-3406 GCA_964561895.1 uncultured Christensenellaceae bacterium
AGCGCGAGCAGCACGCCCGCCGCCACGGCAGAGCCGATTACGCCCGCGACATTCGGACCCATCGCGTGCATCAGAAGATAATTGCCGGGAAGCGCTTTCTGCCCTTCCACCTGCGAAACGCGCGCGGCCATGGGCACTGCCGAAACGCCCGCCGAACCGATGAGCGGATTCACCTTGCCGCCCGAAAGCAGGTACATGAGCTTACCAATGAGAATGCCGCCCACCGTACTGAACATAAAGGCCAGCAGGCCAAGGCCGATAATCATCAGCGTTTGCGGCTGCAAAAACCTTTCCGCCGCGGCGGTCGCGCCCACCGTCACGCCAAGGAAAATCGTCACAATGTTAATCAGCGCATTCTGTGCGGTGTCGGAGAGTCTCTCCACCACGCCAGATTCCCTGAACAGGTTACCCAGCATGAACATGCCGATCAGCGGCGCAACCGAGGGCAGCAGTAGTATGCACAGTATGGACACCACAATCGGGAATATGATCTTTTCCGTCTTGCTCACTTCGCGCAGCTGCTCCATCTTGACCTCGCGCTCCTTCTTCGTGGTCAGCGCGCGCATGATGGGCGGCTGTATAATGGGGATCAGCGCCATATACGAATATGCGGCAATCGCAATCGCGGGCAGTAGATTGGGCGCAAGCCTCGTCGTGAGGTAGATTGCGGTCGGGCCGTCCGCACAGCCGATGATACCGATTGACGCGGCTTCCTGCGGTGAAAACCCAAGCGTAATCGCGACTGAGAAAGCGACATAGATACCGAACTGCGCGGCGGCGCCCATGATCAGGCTGGAGGGGCGCGCGAGCAGCGGCCCGAAGTCCGTCATTGCGCCGATGCCGAGGAATATCAGCGAGGGGTATATGCCCTTCTTAACGCCGAGGTACAGGTAATACAGCAGTCCGCCCGGTTCGCTGCCTACCGGCTCTGCCATGAGCCCCGCAAGAGGCAGGTTCGCAAGCAGCATGCCGAAGGAAATCGGCAGCAGCAGCAAAGGCTCATACTTCTTCACAACCGCGAGGTAGATCAGCACGCACGCGATCAGTATCATCACGCCCTGCTGCCATGTCATCGTCGCGAATCCGGAGCCTGTCCAGATCGACTTAAGGGTATCGATAAAAGATGTCATGACCGCCCTCCGTTATTGCAGCACCGCGAGGACGTCGCCGGTATTCACCGTCGCGCCTTTCGCAGCCGTAATCTGGACGATCACGCCGTCGCGCGGCGCGATGATCTCGTTCTCCATCTTCATGGCTTCCAGTATCATCACCGTTTCGCCCTTCTTGACAGCCTCGCCCGCGTTCTTTTTGATTTGCAGAATGATGCCGGGCATGGGCGCGGTAATCCTTTCTCCGGCTACCGCCGCGACAGGCGCAGCCATTTGTACGGGTGCAGCCGCAGGAGCGGCAGGAGCGGCCGTCGCTTGTACGGCAACCACCGGCACGGAAGCGGTTTTGCCGGTTTTTACAAGCCTCGCCTCTCCCTTTTCGACTTCCACTTCATAGCTCTTATCATTGATGGTTACGATATATTTCATGGCAAAAACCTCCTATTTCATTAAACGGATGGACGAAAAACGAAGCTGCGACAGCGGTATACCGGATTGATCGCTGACGATCGCCATGATGAGCGCTGCTGTTTTTTCATCCACATCGAAAAGTTTGAGTTCGCCGTCCGAGAACTGCGCGCCTTCGTCCGTGCCCGCATCGGCAGCAAGCGCCTCCGGCAGCGTTTCCGTTTGTTCTTTTTTCTGCAAGCCGGAAACGGCGATGGAAATCAGCTTGACCACAAGGCTCAAAGCAATCAGCACAATAAAGACGATGGAAAACCCAAAAGCGTCTACTCCTAAGCTTTCAAAAAAAGTCATATCCGTTCCCCCTACTTCTTCACGATGGTATAGGAAACCTTGACCGCTTTGTTTTCCTCGCGCTGCTCGAAGAATTTCTCGGCCACCTGCGGGAAAGCAATATACGAAAGCACATCCTCGTCGCTCTGCGCCATAGCGCCCAGCTGCTTTTTGGTTTCCTCAAACGCGGGCTTCAGCGTATCCGCAAAACGCCCTTCAATCGAATTCTCGCCGCCCAGCACCTTTTTCTGCAGCGCCTTGTCGATTTCGCCCGGGGCCTTGCCATACTCGCCGCGCAGGTAGGCTTTCACTTCTTTCGAGACGGATTTATACCGCTCGCCCTGCAGCACGTTGGTCGCCGCCTGTACGCCCACGATCTGGCTTGTCGGCGTCACGAGCGGGGGGTATCCCAGATCCTTGCGCACATTGGGAACCTCAGCCAAAACCTCATCCAGACGGTCGAGAGAATTCTGCGCTTTAAGCTGCGAGAGCAGGTTGGAAAGCATGCCGCCCGGCACCTGATAAACGAGCGCATCCGTTTCCGTTCCCATCACAAACGTATCCATAAGCCCGGAATCGATGGCTTTCTGCTTAACCGGTTTAAAGTGGTCATTAACCTGCTTGAGCACTTTATCGTTCAAGCCTGTTTCATAACCCAATTGTTTGAGCGCGTAATCCATCGTTTCGGTGGATGGCTGCGATGTCCCGCCCGAGAAGGACGAAATCGCACAGTCGATCACGCTGCAGCCCGCCTCGACGGCTTTCATCAGTGTCATCGGGCCAAGGCCGGTGGTGGAGTGCGTATGCAGCACGATAGGAATCTTGACGGTTTCCTTGAGCGCCTTCACAAGGTCATAGGCTTCCTTGGGGCCCATGATGCCCGCCATATCCTTGATACAGATGGAATCCGCGCCCATGTTTTCAAGCTGTTTGCCCATCGCCGCGAATTTCTCCACGCTGTGGATCGGGCTTGTCGTATAGCAGATCGTACCCGACGCGTGCGCCTTGCGCTTCTTCGTTTCGTCCATCGCCACCTCGATGTTCCGAAAATCGTTGAGCGCGTCGAATATGCGGAATATGTCGATGCCGTCTTCCGCCGCGTGTGCGACGAACAGGCGAACTACATCGTCCGGGTAATGCTTGTACCCGAGTATATTCTGTCCGCGCAACAGCATCTGCAGCTTGGTGTTCTTCACCTTCGCTTTAATTTTGCGCAGCCTTTCCCACGGGTCTTCGTTCAGGTAGCGCAGGCAGGAGTCAAAGGTGGCCCCGCCCCAGCACTCCAGAGAATAGTAGCCAGCTTTATCCATCGTCTCCAGTATTCCTTCAAAATCGGAATACGGCATACGAGTGGCGACAAGTGACTGATTCGCGTCTCTCAGCGCGGTTTCGGTGATGTTGATTTTCATTCTCTGTCCTCCTAAGCAATAAATTTATAAACTAAAAGGCAGTAAAGACGGAAGCTCCCTGCCTCGGAAACTTAAAGCCTTTGCATGATGCCACTCTCGATAATTCGATTTGGTTTCTATTATAATATGCTGAAGAAAAAAAGGCAATCA
>CAZLRM010000124.1:3506-5385 GCA_964561895.1 uncultured Christensenellaceae bacterium
CTCGATAATTCGATTTGGTTTCTATTATAATATGCTGAAGAAAAAAAGGCAATCAAGAAGATTACCCTTTATCATAATACTACCCGGCGTTTTCAATTGCCGGCGGAGTATCCGCCGGACGTTTCACTCCCCCGTGTTTTCGGCACTCAGTATGAACCGGCCAACCATCGTTTTCATCAGCTCCGCGCGGTTCGAGAGCACCTCGCTCGCAGCCGCGGATTCCTCGGCAGTCGCCGAGTTGCGCTGCACAACTAAGGAAAGCTGCTCAATACCTGTGTTAATCTGTTCAATACCTAAGGCCTGTTCGTTGGACGCTATAGCGATATCCCCTACCAGTCTGGCCGCTTCTTCCACGCCGTGCACGATTTCGGAGAACGCCCGCGCGGTTGTATCAGCAATCTCCGTACCCGTTTTGATTTTTTGAATGGAGCTTTCAATAAGTTCCGTAGTCTCTTTGGCGGCGTCGGCGCTCTTCGTCGCCAAGTTTCGCACCTCATCCGCAACCACCGCAAAGCCTTTGCCGTGGACGCCCGCTCTTGCCGCCTCCACAGTCGCGTTTAAAGCTAAAATTCCGGTTTGGAACGCGATTTCATCGATGACCTTGATGATCTTCCATATGCTTTCTGAGGATACGCTGATTTCATCCATCGCCTTTTGCATATCCTTCATCTGTTCGTTGCCTGCTACCGCATTAGTCTGTATCTTCCCGGCCAGATCATTAGCGTCGGCTGCTCTTTTCGCATTCTGCTGTGTTTGCGCCGCAATCTGCAGCGCAGACGCGGACAGTTCCTCTATGGAGCTTGCCTGCTCAGCCGCGCCGCAGGAGATTTCATGGCTGCCTCCGGACAATTGCTTGGTATTCAGCGACATCTGCTGCGCCTCTTTGTCGATATCGGACAGCATATCATTTAAAGAGCCGACAATCTGATTGATGGAGTCTTTTAACTCGGTAAAATCCCCCCGGTAATCGGATGTAATCTGCATGGTGAGATTTCCCCTGGCAATTTCACTTAATACAGAAGAGATTTCCCCGATATACCCTTTAAGCGTTTCGATCGTTTCATTGAGGGAATCCTTGATGATCGAATAGTCGCCTTTCAGGTCTCCCGTCACAACCGTGCCGAGGTTGCCCTTTGATACTTCCCCGAGTACCTGTGCCGCTTCGTCAATCGGCGCTGTTACCGCGTCCAATGTGGCATTAAACCCTTCGATGATTTTGCGATAAGAGCCCTGATGCCTTTCCGCGTCTGCGCGGGTTGTAAGCTTGCCCTCGGCCGCCGCTTCAATCAATTTGAGCGTGTCTTCATTAAGCATTTTAATTGACATAATGATGCTGTCAAACGCGTTGCTCATCTGCCCGATTTCATTCTTCAGGTTCATATCCATCAGTGGTATATCCGTATCTCCCACTGCCACGAGTTTGAACCCTTTGGTAAGCCTTTTTATCGGCTTGCTGATGCTTTTTGCGATGATAATCGCAATGAGCGCTGAAATCACAACCTCCAGCCCAATGATGATATAGGTAATCAGCGTAACGCGCTTAGCACTCTTCTGGCTGGCCAATTGCTGGCCGTTTGCTTCCTTCGTAGACGCCGTGCTCAGTTTATCAAGGCAATCCAAAACGCTTTTTTCCAGCTTGTACAGTTCGCCTGCGTTAACCAGGTCGTTTGCAACCCCTTCTTTGCCGCCCGACTTCATATCCTCCAGCGCCGAATTTACTTTTTGGCTGTAAGCCTCAATCGCGGCCTGAAAGTTATTGACTAACTCTGATGACTCTGAAGACATCAGCGGTTTGACGGTTTCAATACTTGAAGACAGATAGTCTAAATAAGTCTGCAGGCTTGGTATATTCCGAGCCATCCCCGCTTCATCCATCAAA
>CAZLRM010000125.1:0-5344 GCA_964561895.1 uncultured Christensenellaceae bacterium
GGATATCGCTGATGTCGCCGAACTCCACGATCGCGCGGTTGATCGCGTCGTCCTCAGCTTTGCCTTGTGCCATCAGGTCGGCCACCTTCTCCTGCAAATTCTCTACGATCTCGCGCTTTAATGCGTCTTTGCGTTCGCTGTCGGGTATCTCGCGGAACAGCGCGTCTACATGCTCCTGAATGGTTTTCATTTCTGCTCCTCCATTTCCATGAAAATATCAATGATCTGTTTGGTCTTGCGCCATTCCTCGACTTCCTCTCGGAAGAACGCACGCCCCAAAGGCGTGATGCTGTAATACCGCCGCCTGCCGCCGAGTGAGATATCGCCCTCGTACGAGGTGATGAGCTCCTTCTTTTCGAGGCGCTGGAACACCGCGTAGAGCGTCGCCTCCTTGATCTGGAACTGATGCGACGTGCGTTGACTGATCTCCTTGCTGATCTCATAGCCATAGCGGTCCTTTTCGAGTATCAGGCGCAGGATGATGGAATCCAGATGACCCCGGATAATGTCGCTGCTGATCATGTGTTCACCTTCCTCTGATTACTCTTACAGATAGTGTTCATGTAAATAGAGCACTATTACATAGAGCACTGTCTGATAGAGCGACAATACAGCCTCTGATCCAGTTTGTCAACACGGTGTTAAAAATAATTATTGCTGTAAAAAAAATTATTGCCAAACAATAATTATGATGATATAATTATCGTCAGACAATAATTATTAATAGCCTTGGAGGTATGGCCTCCAGGGCGACAGGAGCAAACCATGAAAAACCATGGATGGGTTGTGCTGTTGGGCGCGGAGGGGCTGCTGTGCGCTGCCGCCGCATTGTTCATTCCGATGCCGCTGACGGGAGGGCTCGCCATCGCGGAACAGTTCCCGCTTGCGCAGGTCGGCGCGCTGCTGCGTGCGCTTTCGCTTTGGGGCGGCATCGGGAACGCGTTCGCGATTGCGCTGTATGTGTTGATATGTTGTGTACCCGCACTATTTGCAGTCGCGGCGCTATTCCGCAGAAAGGGCAGGATAGAGGACATACTGCTTGGTGTGATGAGCGCGTATCTGTTTTTCGCTGTATACCTGATGATCAACCCGGCGGATATCAAAGCGGCGGGACTGGCGGTGGAGAGTATCGGCAAGAGCGTGCTGGGCGGCGTGTTCTGGTCGGTACTGATCTGCTGGCTGGCGCTTCGCCTGACGCGCAGCATCAAGAACAGGAATTCGGAAAGTTTGCTCAAGCTTATGAATGCGATATTTGCGATAACGGCGGCGGCGATCGTTTTCTTCATTGCGTTTGTACATTTGGCAGACTTAAAGGCGGCGATACATAATCTGGAGGCGGGGAATACGAGTATATCATTTTCTATTAATCCGGTTACGGGTGAGATGACGGAGGCGGACGGCCTTATGCCGACCAAGGCGTTTATGGTGCTGCGATACCTGATTGCGCAGATACCCGCCGTGATGGACATACTGATACTGTTTTCGGCGAAAAAGCTGACACGGTTATTAAAGGAAGATCGGTACGGCGAAGGGGTGCTTGGCGCTTCGAAAAAGCTTGCAGGCCTGTGCAAAAGTGCAGTCGTCGCCATCATTATCAGCTCCGTCGCGGTTAACCTGCTTCAGCTGCTGTTCGCAGGCAGCCTCAGCGCGACGGACTATACGCTCGTCATACCGCTGCCGTCCATCATACTGGCGCTCGGTGCGCTGCTGCTTTCGCGGTATCTCGCGGAGAGCCGCGCGCTCAAGCGCGAAAACGAAATGTTTGTATAGAGGTCTGTTGTCATGGCGATCAAGGTCTATCTGGATGAAGTGCTGAAAAAACGAGGGATGACCGCCAAGGAATTGTGCGCGCTGGTGAATATCACCGAAGCGAACCTTTCCATGCTGCGCAGCGGAAAGGTGAAGGGCGTGCGGTTTGTTACAGTCAACCGAATCTGTTATTACCTTGGATGCGATGTAGGCGATATCTTAAAATTTGACGGGAATCTGGAGGAAGAAGAGTATGATTAAAAAGATTGCCATGATGTGCGCCGTTATGGTTCTATGTGCGGCGCTGTGCGGCTGCCAGCTCGCCGTCGCGGGCAAGGGCTCGTCGGAAAATCCTGACATGCTGTGCGGTATGTTCATCACGTTCAGCTCCATGGTTACCGATACGGGTACGGAAGATATCGACGTGGAAGCTTTGTTGAACGAAGGCATCATCACATTGGGCGGGGGAGATAAACAGCCGGTTTACGCGACCCCGCAGATAATGGAAGACGGTAAAATTGAATATATTTTTGAAGAGATTGAAGGTATCCCTTTCTTTGATACCTATTACCGCGCAGAGGGAGAAGATCGCGGTTACTGGGTTCCGGGCTATGACCACACAGTAATTGAGGTGGTAACAACATGCGAAGGTTCTGATTCCGTGAAGCTTGAAGGGACGCTGTACCTGTACCTCAACTCCGAATTGTATGACGAAGACGGCAATTGCATACTATATTGCAATCCGGTATATCAGAAGTCCACCGGTGAGGTTTATATGCTGCCGGCTGATATGGGAAACTTAATCGGTACAAAAAACGCGGAAGACGAAATATCTGCTTCGCTAGGGGTCACGCTTTCCGGTACAAGTGCAATCAAAAGCGGAGAGGAGGAGCGCAAGTGGATTTCTAATATCAGTCTTAACGTCGTGAGTATCGGCAATGTGCAAAGCTATGTGCTCAAGGAGATGAACGCGCAGGACGAACTCATTGCGTCTTTTAAGATAACGAAAGAGAATCTGCCGGATGCGGTTACTCTGCGGGATGATACCGCATACGCGTTACTGGAGGGGCACAGCGTCGGGGCAGATGGCGAAGTATGTATTGAGCGTTCAGTCGTCGATATGAGCATGGACCAGTTTTCGGTCAGGTTCCCGGCGGAGATGGGGTTTGCGAAAATCTTCTATATTGCGATAAACAACAAACCGGATTAACCGGCTGTTGTACAAATCGTCTCGACAATATCCGCTAAAGTTCGCGCGCCATTCTACCGATATATTTCATACAAGTGATTCCTCATCAATCTGTCGAGAGATTAAATAGCATCAACATATTGAATGGTACACAGCGGCGATGAACGGGCAGCGCATGAAATAAGGCGCGCGGGGTCTACGCCGCTGTGCGTTTTTTATTGCGCTGAAGCCAGACATTTCGCTTTGCGCTGCAAAGGCGCGATTCTAGAATGACATAATAAGGATATCATGATAGTATAACCGTGGGCTGTCAGAATAGCCCAAAACCGAATGAGCTGGAGGAACCGTGATGCAGAGCAAGGCCGTTGCAATTATACTGAGTGTATTGGCTGTATTGACCGTGGTGCTGTTGGCAATAAACCTTATCGGGCTTGGCACACCGGGCAAAGCCGCTCCCGTGTATGTGCAGGGTACGGGCGAAGCCGCTCTCGATACGGTGATGGTGTACGGGCAGGGCAGGGTGTCTATCACGCCGGATCAAGCCACCATCACGTTCGGCTACGAGAACGAGAACGCCGACGCAGCCGCCGCGCACGAAGAGAACAAAACAAAGATGGAGCAAATCGTCAGCGCCGTCAAAGCGCAGGGGCTCGGCGATACCGACATCCAGACAATCAGTTATCAGTTCTACAGGTACTATGAGAAAAGCATTTTTGTTGTGAGCAATATGGTGCAGGTTAAGATCGGAGACATTGAAAAGACGAGCGGTATCATCAAGGCGGCGTATGACGCGGGCGCGAATCAGTTCTGGGATGTGCAGTTTGATATTCTGAAGCGGCAGGAGGCATATACCGACGCGCTGCACCTCGCGATGCAGCGCGCGCGGGAGAAGGCGGAGAAGCTTGCGGCGGACGAAGGCCGGACGGTACTGGCGGCAGTAACCATAGAGGAAGGCACCGAACGCAACAGCTACTATTACTCGTCGCCGTATACCAACTTTGTTTCGTCGCCGTCTTCTTCTTCAGGCGGATATGCGGACGGCGGCATCTCGTCCGGGGAGTTGGAGATCAGCGCGATCGTGAATGTGACCTACCGGCTGAAATGAGAAAGCTGTGAAGCTGTTTTTTGCTAACCGAGATATGCGGAGAATACGGGCGGTTGAGCCTGTATTCCCCGTCCGCGAAGGCACCCTCTGTACAAATAAATAGATATAGAATATAATAACATTAAATAAAAAAGCAAGCAATTATTAGGGGAGGATGTCTATGAAGGTTGATAAAGGATTTAAGTTTTTTTATCATAATTTAAGTTACCGAAGAAAATTCATAAGAACTATATGGTGTATACCTGCTGGGGTAATTGCATTAGTTTTGCTTTATATTGTTGACAGTGAAATACCCCCAGTTATACCCCCTATCGTAAAAGTGGTTCTGGTTGCCGTCCTAGCTATCACTTTAGTTGTCCAACTCATATACACATATAAACGGTATCTAAAAGAAAAAGCAGAACAAACAGATTATGCAGAAAGATAGTATCAAATTAGCCCGAAACGGATAGTAGTTTTCATAACATTAAGCAGATCACGCCGGGCATTCGTACCCGTCTTTTTTTTTACCCTTTCGCATAATTATAAAGGATGAACCGGCGGAGGGAAATGCGCACATGAAGCTTAAGGGTATATCCAAAAATGTGCTGAAAAAGCTCGATATGGCGCCGGAGGCGGCGGGCAGTGTGCGCCTCACGGCGCTCGACGATACGCATGCGCGCATCGAAAACTACCGCAGCGTGGTGGAGTATACACAAAGAAAAGTGCGCCTTATCGCAGGCGATATGATCATCGTGATCGAGGGCGAGGGGCTGGAGCTCGAGGCGCTGGGCAAAGAGAATGTGGCCGTGCGCGGCAGGATTGGCTGCGTGCGTTTTGATAAACCGTAAGGGGCGGCTGCCGGATGAGAATATGGCAATTTCTATCGGGATATGTTATGATACGCGTGGAAGGCCTTTCGCTGGAGCGCTTTTTGAATCTCGCCGCGGCGGAGGGTATCAGCGCACATCGCGTAAGGCGGGTTTCGTATACCGTACTCAAGGCGGAGGTGACCGCGCGCGGCTACCGCAGGCTAAGGCGCGTCGTACCGGAGAAGTACGTAGTAACGGCGGAGACGCAGGCCGGGCTGCCCTTTCTGCTGCACAGACTGACGCTGCGTACGGCGCTGCTCGTCGGGTTTATACTCGTTGCGGCAGGGCTTATCGCCGCGTCGATGTTTGTCTGGAATGTGCGCGTGGAAGGATTGGAATACCGCGAAGCCAAGGCGCTTAAAGCTGAGCTCGCGGAGATGGGCATCGCGTCCGGTGCGTGGAAGGGCGGCATCGACGAGGACGGCGCGGGGTTGAAGCTGCTGATCGCGC
>CAZLRM010000126.1:0-5248 GCA_964561895.1 uncultured Christensenellaceae bacterium
TGGCTTGTGCTATAATGCCTCAATAAATGCGATGACGCCTGAACAGTACCGTTGCATCCATGCATGACAAGAGATGGGCAGCCGATGGCTGAAAGCGCCCGCTTGCGAGCTTCGGGAACCTTCGCAGGAAGAGCAGGAATTCTAATTCCCGGTGCGCTCCGTTACAGCGCATCCAAGGAAGAAGCAGGCAATTGCCGTTTCTTCGAATTTGGGTGGTACCGCGGACTTTCGCCCCAAGCGAAGGTCTGTTTTATTATCAGGCAAGCGTACATGAGTGAAAGATATGGTCATAATAAAGGAGAAAATATGGAAAGTATAACGATGGATGCACTGGCAGCTTCAGCGATTGCGGAAATAGAGCGATGCAATACAACCGCAGATGCGGAAAAGCTGCGTATCCGGTTCCTCGGAAAGAAGGGTGAGCTTACCGCCGCGCTGAGAAGCATGAAGGATATTCCAGAGGAGCAGCGCCCGGCTTTTGGCAAGAAAGTCAACGATGTAAGGGATCTTTTAACCGAAGCGCTCGACAAAAAGACGCTTATACTGGAGAATTCCGAGAAGAGCGACCGGCTTATCAAGGAGCGTGTGGATATCACGCTGCCCGGAAAGACGCGCGATTTTGGTGGGCTACATCCGCTCACGCGCGTATATTACGAAATGCGCGAGATATTCGTCAGTATGGGCTTTGAGGTAATGGACGGGCCGGAGATCGAATACGACAAATATAACTTTGAGATGTTAAACATCCCTAAGGATCATCCCGCGCGCGATACGCAGGATACGTTCTATGTTTCCAGCGATATCGTACTACGTACACATACGTCTCCGGTGCAGATACGCACGATGCTGAATCAGAAGCCGCCTATCCGCATGATCTGTCCGGGACGCGTATACCGCACCGACGATGTGGACGCAACGCATTCGCCGGTGTTCAACCAGATGGAAGGCCTCGTCGTGGATAAGGGCATACAGTTTGCGCACCTCAAAGGTACGCTCGACAGCTTTTTGAAGGAGCTTTACGGCGAAAAAACGAAAACCAAGTTTCGCCCTGGCCACTTCCCGTTTACGGAACCGAGCGCCGAGGTGGACGCAACGTGTTCAAAATGCGGAGGAGCCGGCTGCAGCGTGTGCAAAGGTACGGGAATGATTGAGGTACTCGGCTGCGGCATGGTACACCCGAAGGTGCTGCGCGGATGCGGTATCGACCCGGAGGTGTATACGGGCTTTGCTTTCGGTATGGGTATAGACAGAATCGCCAACATCAAATACGGCATTACGGATATACGGCTGCTTTTCGAAAATGATATCCGTTTCGTGTCCCAGTTTAAATAGGAGGAAATTATGATAGCGCCTTATAAATGGCTTTGTGATTATGTGGATATGGATATTGCACCGGAAGAACTTGCGAAAAAGCTTATTATGACGGGCAGTGCGGTAGACGGCTTTGAGGAACTCGGTGCTGAGATCAAAGATGTAGTTGTGGGCAGAATAATTTCCATAGCCAAGCATCCCGACGCAGATAAGCTGTCCGTATGCACGGTGGACGCGGGCGGCGAGCCGCTGCAGATCGTTTGCGGAGCGCGCAACATATTTGAGGGCGCTTCGGTACCCGTCGCACTGGTAGGCGCGTGCCTGCCGGGAGGCATTAAGATCAATAAAGGCAAGCTGCGCGGCGTGTACTCCAACGGCATGCTTTGCTCAGGAGCGGAGCTTGGCATCGGCGAGGAAACGTATGCCGGAGCGGGCGTGGACGGCATCATGATTATAAAGGAAGAGGTGCCTACGGGCACGCCGCTGCGCGAGCTGCTCGGGCTCACGGACGTGATATTTGATATCGAGGTGGGCGCGAACCGCCCCGACTGCCTTTCTATGATCGGCGTGGCAAGAGAATGCGCCGCGTCGCTTGAGAAAGATATTCATCTGCCTGAAACAAGCTATACGCAGGGAAACGGAAATATAGCCGATTATGTCTCGGTTAGCGTAGAGGATACGAATCTGTGCGAGCGTTATATCGCGCGCGCGGTCAAGAACGTCAAGATCGGCCCGTCACCTGCGTGGATGCGCGACAGGCTGACGTCTGCGGGAATTCGTTCAATTAACAACATCGTGGACATTACGAACTTTGTGATGCTCGAAACAGGCCAGCCGATGCACGCCTTTGACCATAACGACATTCGCGGCAGGCATATTGTCGTACGCCGTGCAAAGCAAGGCGAGACGATTACAACGCTGGACGATAAAGAACGCACGCTGACAGAGGAGATGCTGCTGATCTGCGACGCTCAGGGTGCAATCGGTATCGCGGGCATCATGGGCGGTCAGAACTCCGGAATCCGCGAGAATACTTCGACGGTAATATTTGAATCGGCGAAGTTCTCTCTGGGCAACGTACGCCGAACATCAAGAGCGCTGGGCCTGCAAACCGAATCCGCGATGCGTTTCTCCAAGGGTATCGATACGGCGGGCTGCAAAACAGCGATGGACAGAGCGCTGCATCTTGTGCAGAAGCTTGGTGCGGGGGAGATCGTGCCGGGCGAAATCGATATATGTTCTGCCAGCCTTGCACCGAGAAGCGTTACGGTCGGCACAGACAAGATCAACGCGATACTTGGAACAAATATACCGGGGGAAGATATGGCATCGCTGTTAAAACGCGCGTTCATTCCCACAGAGTTGAGCGCGGGCGTTCTGACGTGCGATATCCCCAGCTTTCGCGGGGATATCAGCATCGGTGAAGATATCGCCGAAGAGGTCGCGCGCATGTACGGCTATGACAGAATCCCTGTAATCCAGATGACGGGTATCGTGCAGCGGGGTATGATCTCCGCGCATGAGCGCTGTATTGATAAGGCGCGCGCACGCCTGACAGCGCTGGGCTGTTATGAGTGTGTCACATACTCGTTTTGCTCTTCGGCAGAGCCTGACCGCCTCGGCCTTTCAAAGGACGACCCGCGGCGCAGCGTCGTAAAGATCGCAAACCCCTTGGGCGACGATCAGGGCTATATGCGTACATCGCCGGTTCCCGACATGCTGCGCGTCGTTGCAGCCAACATCAACAAGAAGGTGGAAAATATCCGGCTCTTTGAATCCGGACGCGTTTATCTGAACGTCAACCAGGGCGACTTGCCCGAAGAGCACAAGTACATTTGTATCGGGCTATGCGGAGACGAGGATTTCTTCTCACTCAAAGGCGTAGTAGAAAACCTTCTCGACAGCTTTGGTATCAGAGACGCAAAGCTTAAACCGGACGCGTCGGATTATTACCATCCCGGCAGAAAAGCGGGCGTATATGTCAATAACAACAAGCTCGGTGAAATGGGCGAAATTCATCCTGATATCGCTGCCGGGTACGGAATCAGCAAGCGAGTCTATATCGCGGAGTTTTTTGTTTCCGCGCTCAGTGAGTATTCGGACGAACCGCTTCGTTATAAACCGCTGCCCAAGTTCCCCGCAGTGGAGCGCGATCTCGCGTTTACTGTCAGCGAAGAAGTTTCAGCGGGGGACCTGCTTGATTGCATCAAAAAGAACGGAGGGGCTTATTTTGAGAGCGCCGCGCTTTTTGACGTATATACTGACGAAAAGCTGGGCGCGGGTAAAAAGAGCCTTGCATTCAAGATCGTGCTGCGTGCCAAAGATCGAACGCTGACGGATGAGGAAGCCAACACTGCGCGCGATGCCGTCGTTTTGGCCGTATCCCGCGCATTTGGTGCCGCTTTGCGCGAATAACACAATATTTTGTATTGCCCGCTGTTGAATTATTCTCCATATTGTTATATAATACAAACAATGAATATGGGGTTGGGGTGCGATACGTATGGAAAAAACACGTACGACGGTTAAGATCTGCGGCAAAGAATATGTAATGTCCGGCCATGAAAGCGAGGAGTACATTCACCGCGTTGCGATCTATGTGGACCGTAAAATGAGCGAACTGAAAAGTCAGTACGTCAATCTGAATCCGAATACGCTCTCCGTACTTACTGCGATCAATGTAGCCGATGATCTGCTGAAGCTTCAGGATCAGCTCGACGCGCTAAGCGAGGAGTACGCGCAGCTTGCGGCGGAAAATAAAAAGCTGCGCTCAGAGCTTCCCTATGATAAGGAGGCTCACCGCTCCAACGTATCATCGATAAAAAAAGAAAAAAGCCAGCTTTTCGACGGATACAAATAAAATGATTTGCATTTTATGACAACGCATAAGCGTACCTGAGATTGGTACGCTTTTTTATGGATACTATATGCAAGTTTACAAATTCGACATAATGATTCGTTGAAAGATCGTCAAAAGACCGATATACTATGGTCATCAATATTTGTGGAGTATAGAATGTTACAAGGCTTTGAAAACTTTCTGCAAACAATGCCGCTCAATCTCCTGCTTTCAGGACGGTTTAAAGAATACTTTCTGACGCTGCTTTTTCTTTTGCCAGGTTATGTTATCGGCTTGTCTTTTCATGAAGCAGCACATGCTTGGATGGCAAACAAAATGGGTGATCCGACAGCAAAAAATCTTGGAAGGCTGACATTGGACCCGACTAAGCACATCAACATATTCGGCGTAATATCCTTTTTTATCATTGGATTTGGTTGGGCAAGTCCTGTTCCCGTTAACCCGAGGAATTATAATAACTACAAAAAGGGCAACATACTTGTTTCGATCGCTGGCATCATCACGAATTTAATCATCGCATTTGTTTTTTTTGGTATTGTTGTGCTGCTGATATATGGATTTAACGTTACCAATACTGTCATACTGACTATACTGATCTTTGTCGTTCAGATGAACATTGTAATGTGTGTTTTCAACCTGATACCCATACCCCCGCTGGACGGTCATCATTTGATAAAAGGGTGGATTGCGCGCAAGAGCCAGAAATTTTATTTCTATTACATGCAATACGGCAATTACTTATTATTGCTGCTATTGTTGGGGGGCTTTCTTCAGAATATTCTTTTCTATGCTGAGTACGGTATAATGTGGGTTTTCCAGCAGTTTTACGGATTATTTTTATGATGACGGAATATGAAGAATACAAAGTTCATATTGAACAGTTTGAAGGCCCGCTGGACCTGCTGCTGCATCTGATCGGCCGTGCACGGATCGATATCGAACAGATTTTCGTATCCGAGGTGACAGGTCAGTTTTTATCGTTCATTTCGGAAATGCAGAGACTGCCGATGGACAGCGCGAGTGAGTTTTTAGAGATGGCGGCGACGCTGCTGTATATCAAATCGCGCATGATGCTTC
>CAZLRM010000127.1:0-2003 GCA_964561895.1 uncultured Christensenellaceae bacterium
ATCCGCTGCGAAAAGCAGGACTAGCCGCTCAAAGGAACGAAAGCTGCTGCGCTTTCGGCTTTTCGATCAGCGCGGCGTACGAGGGCATTTTGTATTTTACACGCAGGTCTTGTATGGTTTCGTGCGCCTTGCGCTGCATTTCGCGCCACGCTGCGCGGTCGGCATAAAGCGCCATCAGTTCGGCATATTGCGACGGGAAAAGCTGCCGCACGGCTTCAAAGAAGCCGCGCCCCGTCGCGCCTTTAAGGTTCAGCCCGCCTGAGAGCACATAATCCGCGCGCGCATCTCTCGCGGCGGCGAAAACCGCCTCCATGCCCTGCTTACTGTCGGTCAGCATTGGAATTACGGGCATCATGTGTACGCCGCAGGTCAACCCCGCTTTTTTCATCTCCCCCACTGCCGCCATGCGCTGAGAGGGCCGGGCACTGCCCGGCTCGATCAGCGCGGCGGTGCTTTCTTCCATCGTCGTGATGGTGAACGCGGCCATCGCGCCCGCCTCGCGGCGAATGCGGCAGAAAAGCTCCGCGTCGCGCACTATCAGCGGGGATTTCGTCGATATGATTACCGGAACATGATAATCAGCCAGCAGCTTTAGCACGCCCGGCATCAGCTTCATTTCGCGCTCCGCGCCTTGATAGCTGTCCGTCACGCCGCCAAGGTTTACCGCTTCTCGGCAAAAGCGCGGCAGTTCGCGCCGCAGTACCTCGGCAATGTTGATTTTGGCGTGAATGCTGCCAAAGAAGTCGTTATCGCCGATGTATTCGTGCGAATACTGCGCATAGCAGTATATGCACCGGTGCGCGCAGCCCCGGTATACGTTGAGATCGTACCTGAACGGCAGCCATCTGGAGTTGTGGCAATGCAGCGCCGTCTTGCAGGGCGCTTCGATCACAGTAAAGTCCATACCCGCATTATACGACAGAATGTTCGCCTGATGCAACCATATTGCGCCATATTTCCCCGCGGGCGAGTTGCCGCGTGATCAATCATGATGTCGGATTTATTTCCAAAAAAGTTGCTTATTTTTATCATGCGATGCAATATTACATGAACTGCATCGTCATATAAGCGAAACCGGTTATCAAAGCCGGAAGGAGGTGAAGCGACGCTGAACAAGCAACAAGTCCGCGAGGTTTTCGAGGAGAACTACGAATGGTTCAAAAGGTTTCTTAAGGTGAGGTATATCAGCCTGAACGACTACGATATCGAAGACCTCATACAGCAGACAGCCATGAAGCTGCTGCGTATGGGCGAAAACATCGGCGGAATCAAGAACCTGACGTCCTATGTTTTCAGAGCGCTCGAGAACGGCGCGCGCGACCACTTCCGTAAAAGCAGCCGCGAAACGCTCACCTTTGAGTACAGCGAGGAAGGCTCGTCCGATCTGGAGGACAGCGTACTGGCCGGCGAATTGAAGGGCGTTATCATGAAAGCGATAAACCAGTTGGAGCCGAATCAGCGGTACGTTTTCATCGAGACTGAGATCAAGGGAAGAAGTTATGAAGAACTGGCGGCGGAGACCGGTGAGAAGGCCGGGACGCTGCTTTCAAGAAAAAGCAGGGCAGTTAAGAAGCTTAAGGAGGCTGTCGCCGCATACATCAATGAAGGAGGAAAATATGAGCAATAACGAAGAAAAAAACATGTCGCCGGAAGGCGCAATGAAGGTGCTCAAGATTATCGGTATGGTGCTGTTGGGAATTATCGCGCTCGTCGCATTCGGTTTTTTCGTCCAGCTGTTGTGGAACTGGCTGATGCCGAAGATATTTGAACTGCCGCCAATCACCTATTGGGAGGGGCTTGGGATTCTCGCGCTGTCTTCCATACTGTTCGGGCGGCTCGGCGGAGGCTCCTCGGACGATAAGAAAAAGGATAAAAAGAAACACACGCCTATCCGCGATGAGATCAGGCGCGAGTTTGAGAAGGAGTTTGAGAAGGAGTGCGCAAAAAAGGCCGGAAACGAAGCTAACGAGCAAAACGAACAGCTCTATGAAAAATGGTGGGAG
>CAZLRM010000127.1:2103-5242 GCA_964561895.1 uncultured Christensenellaceae bacterium
GGCCGGAAACGAAGCTAACGAGCAAAACGAACAGCTCTATGAAAAATGGTGGGAGACCGAAGGCAAAGAAAGCTTTGAGAAGTATTCCAAGGGAACGGAAAACCAATAAGCAGGGGCATTGGGGAAAGAGCGGTTGCGACCAGCAGCCGCTTCAAGCCGCTGACAAACTTCGTTTGCCAGCGGCTTTTATGTGCATTATCAGTCTTCATTATTGCCTTTCTCCGGGGCGGCCCTATCGAAAGGCATGTTTCTACTCTGAAATCCGCAACAGTTTCTTTATATATCGCAGGAGGCTTTATCACAGGCTGAACGGCGCGATAAAACGCCGACTTTATATTTTGAATCCGTCGTTATTACGCGATGTAATCGTCCGCCGCGACGATATCAATGCCCGTACTAAATATATCCCTGATCAGCACATCGCCCGCGTTGACAGGCAGTGTTGCTTCGGATGCATTAATCATCTTCATGCAGTCCATTAACAATCCTTTGGGCAGCGGCGCGGACGACTTGACAGGTACGCGAGATCCGTCTGCTGTACGCATCGTGGTCGTCAGCGTACGGCGCGGGTCGGCGATTTCCGCGCGCGCGTATTCTTCGCCGCGCTTGCACGTGTTGCCCGTGACGCGCACGGCCTTGCCGTCTTCGGTCTCCGCCGTCAGCGCGCAGCCGAGCGGGCATACGATGCAGGTTAAGCTACGCTTCTCCATGCCGCACCTCCTCCACCGTCACGATGATATCGCCCGTAATATCCGCGCCCTTAACGTCAAGCCGCTCCATCTCTCCCGGCGTGACGATCTGCCTCTTACGCCGCACGATGATTTTTCCGCTGCACTTTGCGACCGTCGCGCAGTTCTTGTATACGCCCGTCACACGGAAAAACAACGTGGCATCCTGTGCTGCGATACGCTGCGGCACAACATAGCGCACGCCCTGCCCGGCAACCGTACTGTATTGCGCCGCTCCCCGTAAGTCCGGATTCTGCGCGTAGGCCGCCGCCGAAGCTCCCGCGCGCATGGCTTCCTCTGTCACGAAATCCACAAGGTCGTGTACCTGCACCGCATTGCCGCACGCGAACACGCCCGGCACGCTTGTCTGCAAATACGCATCCACAACGGGGCCGCCTGTCGCGGGGTCGATACTAACGCCCATGCCGCGTGAAAGCTCGTTTTCTGGGATCAGCCCTACGGAGAGCAGCAGTGTGTCGCACGGCACGAAATACTCCGTATCGGGCTTGGGTACGCCCTGCTCATCCACCGCCGCGACCGATACGCCCGTGAGGCGCTTTTTTCCGTGCAGCTTGGTCACGGTATGCGAGAGATACAGCGGTATGCCAAAGTCATCGAGGCACTGCACGATGTTGCGCTTTAAGCCGCCCGAATACGGCATAAGCTCCAGCACCATCTTCACGTTCGCGCCCTCCAGCGTCATGCGCCGCGCCATGATCAGGCCAATATCGCCGCTGCCGAGGATCACTGCCTCGCGCCCCGGCATGACCCCCTCCATGTTGACGAAGCGCTGCGCCGTTCCGGCGGTCAGCACGCCTGCCGGGCGCGTCCCCGGCAGCATCAGCGCGCCTGCGCTGCGCTCGCGGCAGCCCATGGCGAGTACCACCGCGCCCGCTTCAATGACAACCAGCCCCGTTTTTTCGCTGATTGCCGTTACGGTTTTCCCTGAAACATCAAGCACCATGGTATCAAGCCAAACTTCCGCACCGGTATACTGCGCTTCCGCGGCGTATCGCGATGCGTACTCCGGCCCGGTGAGTTCCTCCCCTAGAGAATGCAGCCCGAAACCGCTATGGATGCACTGGCGCAGTATGCCGCCCGTGCGCGCTTCCCTGTCCAGCACGAGCACGCGCTGTGCGCCGTTCTTTTTTGCCGCGATGGCCGCAGCAAGCCCCGCCGGGCCTGCGCCGATGATGACGACGTCTGCCCTCATCGCGGCCCCTCCTTTGTTCGCCCGGTGAGGATAAGCGAGCCCGTCCCATCCTTGGTGATATCAAGAGCGCTTTTCCCCAGTTCGCGTGAGAGTATATCCATCACGCGGGGCAGGCAGAATCCGCCGTGGCAGCGCCCCGCGCCCGCGCGCGTGCGCAGCTTCACACCGTCCACCGTGGTCGCGCCGCACGGGCGGCGGATGGCCTCGACGATCTCCGCCTCCGTCACGGTCTCGCAGCGGCACACGACACGCGCGTAGCGGCTGTCCTGCGCGATGAGCTCCTTACGGCGCTCCGGCGCGGCGTGCGCGAAGGATTCGATGGGCTTTCTTGTCTTCTTTGCGCCTTGCCTTGGTACACCCGATATACCGATGCCTTTAAGCAATTCCACCACATATTCCGCGATTGCGGGCGAAGCCGTAAGCCCGGGCGATTCGATACCCGCAACGTTGATAAGCCCCGGCGAGGTTTGTGAAGCCTCGATGATAAAATCGTGCCCTTCGGGTACGGCGCGAAGCCCCGCAAACACCGCAATGGCCGCGCGGCGCTGCACCGAAGATACGTATTTTATCGCTCCCGAAAACGCTTCCTCCAGCCCAATGCGTGATGTGGACGTGTCATCCGTTTCCGCATACTGCGCCGTAGGCCCTGCCAGCATGTTGCCGTGCACCGTGGGCGTAAAAAGCACGCCTTTGCCCTTGACAGAGGGTGCACCGAATATCACGCGCTTCGTCCTTGCGGCCATGCTCTTGTCAAAAACAATGTATTCTCCCTTGCGCGCACGCATGATAATCTCCTCGCCGCCCGCCAGCGCCGAAACCTCGCCCGCACTTATACCCGCCGCGTTCACAATGCTGCGCGCCTCAATTCGATTACCCCCCGCCATGATGATAAAGCCACCGTCTGCGCGACGGATTGCAGCCACGCGGCTGTTGAAATAGAAACTCACACCGTTCATAGCCGCGTTCTCCGCAGCGGCGATCGTAAGCGTATATGGGCAGATGATGCCCGCCGCAGGCGCAAACAGCGCCGCCGTAATATCCGCGTTCAGCGCGGGTTCCATCCCGCGCGCCTCTTTGCCCGAAATGATGTGCGTCTCCACGCCGTTCTGCTTCCCCCGCTCATACAGCACTTGAATCTGCCTTTCGTCCTCCGCGCCAAACGCGACAACGAGCGAGCCGTTGTTCTCATACGGCACGC
>CAZLRM010000128.1:0-5227 GCA_964561895.1 uncultured Christensenellaceae bacterium
AAGATTTATCAATAACGTTTTCCATTTTGATTGGATGTACCTAACTTATAGAAGCCTTCCGAATACCCGCCTTGAATGAAAAAGTAAATGCAAGCAGGAAGTAATCGCATACATTTTAAAGCATATCTGAGCTAAAAAACAAATGAAATCGAGTCATAATCCGTTAAAAAGCGGTTTGCGTTGCTCAAAAAGGAGTAACACAAATAGAAGGTGTGCAAATTCTTTGCAAAAGATACTGCAACCATAGCAAAAAGAGCTATACAGCTGTCTGACCGATGCAGAAAATTAGCGCTTTAAAAGTGCAGGTTTTAGAATGACCTCATCCGAAGGAATCGGAACCAACCGTAACGAATCCAGAAGCTTTTCGTAAATCTGTTTATCCAGCATCTCAAAAGGAGTTCTGTTCTCGAACATCTCGCGAGACACGCTGTTGATATGCCGGGCAACCAAGGTAACATCATCATCGGTCAGCTTGCTGAAAGTGGTACCCTTGGGAAGTATCTGACGGATGAACACATGATTCTTTTCAATGTGAGGCTTTTGCCAGGAGGCTTGAGGATCACAGTAAAAGAGCCTTGTGCGCTGGCAGCCATTGGACGCATGCTCCATCTCATGAGGCGCCTTGAACTCGACGCCATTGTCCGTAAGGATGAGTTGAAACAACATACGGAAAGCTTCCAGACCAAGCATGCGGGTCAGCATGTCGAAAACAGCCAAGACGCTTTTAATCGTACCGTCAGGCAGAAGGAATATCAGCATGAAATTGCTGCTTCGAAATATCATGGTCAGTAAAACCTTGCCGCTGCCTCGCGCGCCTTTTACAGTATCCATCTCTACTACATTGTCGTTGGGATGCTGCTGCATATAGCTTTCGAAGTCAGTATAAGACCTGCCGCGGCGGTAGGAGTATTCGAGCTTCGTCAATACCGGTTTAGGCCGCCGCTGGCTATATTTCACCTTTTTCGGGAGGTCCAGATTGCGGATTTTGAAAGCTCCCTGATCGATATAATTGTAAAGCGTTCGTTCAGAGAAACGCAGCTCTGCAGCATGAGCCTTGAATGAAAAAGTAAATGCAAGCAGGAAGTAATCGCATACATTTTGTCATGCCATTTAGGGGAAGGAGCTAGTGCGTATGGCCAAAAAACCCAAAGCTGTAATAGGCGATACTAGCCGAATACGAAGAAAAAACCCAAGGCAAAGATTTTTAGCTAAATTGTGGTAGGTTCGGATTTGCTCCTCCATATTTTTTTACACAAGAAAATTCCGGGCTTTGTATTCTATCGTTTGGAATTTTTGAGCCTCCCCAAACGCCCCAAAGAGGCTTAGCAACAGACTTTGTTACAAAAGAGAACGGCCAAAACCGGATACGGGAGTTCGGATTTCGAGCGTTATTCAGGAATATTGAAAATTTCCATGGAACGTATTATACTATTAATAAATATATTGTAAACGTATTAGATAATAAATATATTACAATAGAAATAAAAGGAGTGGGTTCCGTTAGATAGGATCAGAAGAAAAAAGGTGAGTATTTTGGATGTTGCACAGTATGCCGGCGTGTCTGCATCAACAGTATCACATGTTTTAAATCGTACGGCCAAAATTTCGCAGGAGACAAGCGAACGTGTTAAGCAAGCCATTATCACACTGGGATATGAACCACGCGCCTTAACCGAATTGAATTGCGGGCGAAGAACAGTAGGGGTGTTTATTCCGGACATTTCAAATGAGTTTTATGCCTATGCCGTACAAGAAATCTTTTCCGAAGCATGGCGGCATGATTATGCAGTTATGGTGTGCAGCACACAACATCATCATATGGCTGAAATAAGCTATATAAGAAGCTTGATACAGGGGGGGATCAATGGGTTGGTTTTCTTTGGCGGAGCTACAGAAAACGAACAGCAGATTTTGCATGCATCAAAACGAGTTCCTGTTGTTTTATGCGATCGCTGGTCACCCAGTTTGCCTGTGGATTCAGTTGGTACAGATAACATCGATATTATGCGTCAGGTAATTACAAAGCTATCAAAGTGTGGATATACGAAAATAGGATATATTTCAGAAGATTTGATCATGTCCAATATATATGATCGCTACCAAGGATACAGGCTTGGGATGGAGGATAATAAACTGACCATTGACAAGGATTGGGTATTAATGGCTGCTGAACTTCGACTCCATAAATCAGAAAGCGCTTATAAAATAATGTTGGACATTCTTAAGAAGAAACCGGCTTTGCCCCAGGTTTTGCTATGCTCCAGCGATCTGATAGCGATGGGAATTATGGCAGCACTTAAATATAATGGATATAATATCCCTCGGGATATAGGGATTGTTGGTTTTGACAACATATCGCTGGCTGCCTTTACAAATCCTCCCTTAACAACCATTGCACAAGATATACGGCAATTGGGCTGCAGTTGCTTTCATGCGCTGTTGAAACGTATGGAAACACATTCAAAGACAGCGGAAAAAATTGTAGTTCGTGCAAAGCTGATAACACGGCAATCCGTGCGACTATGATCTCATTATATCCGGCGGTATCTGCCTTTTCTGCTGAAAACAGAAAACTATATGCTAAGGGCGCTGATCAACAAGCAATAAAGTGTAACAAAGCCGCTTTTATGTAATAGGTCCTCTGATTCGATGTAAGTATCAAACATCCCTGCTCTATGCTTTAAATTCCACCGGGAGCAACTTTGCTGCAAGATCGGAGTTCAGTGAAAACTGCATCCCCGGTGCAGCCTTTAGCACCCAGACCAAGTAGTCATAGGGGTTAATCCCGTTTTCTTTTGCCGTCTCGACCAAGCTGTACATTACAGCGCTGGCCTTCGCGCCACGGGCGGTGTTGGCGAAGAGAAAGTTTTTTCGCCCAATCATGAAGGGCTTGATGCTCCGCTCCGCACGGTTGTTGTTGATCTCCAGCCTACCGTCTAGAAGATACCGGGCAAGATACTTCTGCTGCCCCAGTACGTATTCTACAGCGTTGCCAAAAGCCGATTTTGAGGATGCACGCTGCGCGCGCAACCACTGAAGGAACTCTTCCATGAGCGGTCGCGACTGTTCCTGTCGTTTCAGGTAGCGTTCATCTGCGGAAAGCTCGCTGAACTTGCTTTTCAACTCAAACAGCCTGTCGCAGTATTGCTTTGCACATAGCGACAATGAACCGGACCGCGCCTTTTCAGGCAAGCCCTTAAGCGCTTCGTCAAACTTTCGCCGAGCGTGCGCCCAGCATCCGACCACCGTGATTTCATGCTGCAGTCGGTGATACCCCGAATACCCATCTGCGTGCAGATAGCCGTGGAATCCCTTCAGAAACTCCTTTGGCCGCTCCGCTTTCCTGTCCGGCTGGTATTCGTACAGCACGATCGGCTGTTTCGCATCCCCGCTTGTCCGGTACAGCCACATATAGCTCTTGCTCTGCGGCGGCTTGCCTTCTTCATGCAGCACCTGCAATGTGGTCTCATCCGCATCGAGAACTTCCTGCCGGTTCAATTGCTCATGCAGCCTATCGTATATGGGAACCAGGTAATCCTCGGTACACTTAATCAGCCAGTTGGACATCGTCTGCCGGGAGAGCGGGATGCCGTTCCGGTTCCATTCCTGCTCCTGACGGTACAGCGGCACGCCCATCACGAACTTTTGGGTCATGATCTGCGCTACCGCTTCCGCCGAAGCAATGCTTCCCTTGATCAGCGGCGTATCGGCTTTGGCCTTGATGACCGGCACGCTGCACGCGTTCTTTTCACAGCCCCGGCAGCCGTAGACATACTGGATATGCCGCTCGATGACCGCTTTGGCTGGTATCAGCTTCAATGTCTCCCGTACATTCTTGCCGATCACATGGAGATGGTTGCCGCATTCCGGGCAGGACTGCTCTTCTTCAGGAAGGGTGTGCTCAATGATTTCGACCGTAATCCATCATATTCGGCTCTAGATATCGTAACTGTTTCCATGTGGTAATTGTACCACATTTAATGCCGGAATACCAGCAAAAATGGCTTGAAACCGCGGAATTCCGTACTTTTTTATGCTATCCAAGCGCTAGGTTTCCACACCGTTTGAGCGCCTTCGGCTGCTCGATTGCGAGCCCTTCCATGAGCCAGCGGAACTGCTGTATTGTCACGGCAAGCGCTTGCTCTCTTGTGCGCGGCCACTGGAATCTCCCGCGTTCCAGGCGCTTGTACAGCAGCACAAATCCATCGCCTTCCCAATACAATGCCTTAATCCTGTCGTTTCGCTTTCCGCAGAACAGAAACAGGCTGTTGCTGAACGGATCAAGCTCGAAGTTCTTCTGCACCAGCAGCGCCAGCCCGTCGATCGACTTTCGAAGGTCGGTATACCCGCAGGCGACATAAATATGCTCCGCTCCGGTGAAATCGTTCAGCATATCTTTGAGATCAACTTAAGCGCAGCTTTGATTACTGCTGGTTCAGCACCGTTGTGTATTTCCATTTCCGCGCTGCCAAATCGTACGATAATTGCGGTGTCGGTTTCTTTGCGCCGGACCGCGGGAGTAACTTCAGCAAAAACCGGCTCCTCTTTACTTGGAAGAAGCGGCAGTTTATCTGTCTGGGCTTCTTCGGGAATCGCTTCGCATACACGTCTCTGCCGGTAGTAATATGTCTTTGGCGTTATTCCGTTTTCCGCGCACCATGCTACTACGGTCATCCCACTGTTCCGGCACTGGCTGACCATCCGCGCCCATTCGCCGAGCCGCCCGGATTTATTCAGTCTCTGTATATTCAAATTTCTGTCACACTCCAGTTCTGTCTTAAGATATCTTAGGATGTCTTGAGACTACTTTGGAGTTATTCTCTCATTTTAATCATTCACTCGTGAAGGTGCCGGTTTATTTGACGCTTACGATTCGATCACCCATTTTCAAGGTTTTCTCGGAAACGGATACCCTGCCTGAGGAAGAACATTGCTGCGCAGCCTGCGGGAATCATCTTCATGTCATGGCTTTCTTCTCTGCATTTTTCCAAGCGATTTTGATCCCATCCTTTATATGGAACATTTTCATTTGCGAAACTTATCTCTTTTTTAGTGTAGGCTGTCATTGGAGAGAAATTGATTATTGTTCGTGTGATTATATCCGGCCGTTATGAAAATTAATGAAAATTATGAGAAAGTTTTAATTATTATTGTGAAGAAGTCCTTTGTCGACTAGAATCAAAAGTGTAGAGAATCAGTGACATTTTTAATGGGAGGTAACTTAAGG
>CAZLRM010000129.1:0-5189 GCA_964561895.1 uncultured Christensenellaceae bacterium
ATGCTTTTTAGTTCCTTCATACCGTCTTCGGGTACAGACACCAGCGTCAATTCTTCGTTACCGATATCTCCGACGGCAAAGACGCAGCAGTCATCTCCCACGGGGTAGATGCAAACCGTTTCGTCAGGCATGATAAACTGAATTTCGCTGATGCCGAACGGGCAGCCCGGTATTCCCCGATACGTTTTCCCCTCGCATATATCGATAATCCGGCTGAAATCCGCATCCGAAGGTGCAAGGCGCACCTCAATATCGGCATCACGTGATTTGAGTACAATCTCTTCTGCGTTGTTCACTTCAAATTTATCTGCGCATGCGGGCAGAAACAGCAGGAACAATACTGTAAACAACACAGAAATACTTTTCTTCATCACTGCCTCCATCAAAATAGTTAATTAGCAAATATCATACCGTGCTGTTTTGCATCTGGCCTATTATACCACGCAGTCCATATAATTGCATACCGAGCACATACAAAAGCGCCGCCCGCTGGGGCAGCGCCTGCATTACGTTACCGAACCGATCCAAATAAACCTCCCGGGATATCAGCCTTTTTCCTGCTGCTTTTCTTCCTTTTCCGGCTTGGTTGCGGTTTCGGTTTCATCATCGTCCCCGCATTCGCCCGCCGCCTCGTCGCCCTCCGGCAGCTTATCCTTTTTGCCGCGCCGCGCAAGCAGCGGTTTGCCGTCCTTCTCCTTATGGATGAACAGCAGGTAGATACCCAGCATGATGGAGCCCACCACAAGGCACGCGTCCGCCACGTTGAATATATACGGAAACCCCAGCCCGCTGAAATCGAGGAAGTCCCGCACCAGCCCCTGCTTCAACACGCCGTTCACAACCTCTTGATAAAATAAACGGTCAATAAAATTCCCGACAGCACCGGCCGTGACCAGCGAGAGGCAAACCCGAAGCCACGCGGGCTGCTGCTTACGCGCCTTCACCATATAGATTCCCAGCACGATCAGCGTAATTGCGGTAGCGACTAGAAAAAATATACGCGCGCCCTGAAGTATACCGAACGACGCGCCTTCATTCGCGATATAGGTCAGGCTGAAAACGCCCTCAATAACGGGCATGGTCTTTCCGGGCAATTTGTCCAGCATCGGCATAATCATATGCTTGGATAGCTGATCCGCCGCGACCGCCGCCGCGATAATGAGCAATTGCATCACGCAGCGCTGCGCGTGTATCTTTTCGTATATCCTCTTGAATGTCCCCTGCACCTTTGCCCTCCTTTAACCTATGTTTATATGGTGTTCTCTTTGCCTTCCGCAAGCCGCTTTATGTTGGCTCTGTGCGAATACCATACGAGTAAAAAAAGTATTGCGCTCGTGGCGTGGTGCCACCAGTCGCCAAAGAAGAATAGAACCGAACAGGCCACCATCAACGCCGTGCCGATGAGCGATCCCAGCGAAACAAACCGCGTAATCGCGATAATGGCCGCGCACAGCACAAACCCCACTGCCGCTGGCCATGTCATGATCACGAGAAACACGCCGAAGCTAGACGCGACACCCTTGCCGCCGCGGAACTTCATAAATACCGGCCAAATATGACCTATCACGGCAGCCACACCGCCGATGTACGCGCCAATGGGCACGCCGTGCTGCGCTGCCGATATGCCTATAATCGCCATGCCGCCCGAACTGAACTGCTGTACAAGCGCGCCGCCTATCAGCGCCGCGGTCGCGCCTTTGGCTACATCGCCCGCAAACGTTACAAGCCCCACGGCCCAGCCATAGTTGCGAATCACGTTGGCGGTGCCCGCGTTGCCGCTGCCCACCTCGCGAATATCCTTGCCGCGGAATATCTTGCCGGAAATATATCCGAAAGAGATGCAGCCGATCAGATAACCGGCCACCGCGGCCGCCGCGCCGCGTAAAATCATCGTCCAGTCCATACTAAGATACCTCGGTCATTTATGATTCTTTAACCGCCTGTCCCGAAACGGCGGGAGAGCCCACGAAACTACTTCTCATTCTTGTTCCGCGCTGCGAGCTTGATGGGCGTGCCCGAAAAATCAAACGACTTGCGCAGATAATTTTCAAGATACCGCAGATACGAAAAATGCATCAGCCGCGCGTCGTTGACAAAAATCACAAAATACGGCGGCGATACCGCCACCTGCGTCGCGTAGTATACCTTCATCTGCCTCCCCTTGTCGGAGGGCGGTTCCGTCACCGTCACGGCTTCGGAGATACACTCGTTGAGCAGCCCCGTCGATATGCGGCGCAGATTGTTCTCTCGCGCGAGGAGCAGCATATCGAACAGCTTGTCCACACGCTGCCCGGTCAACGCCGAGATATACACCGTTTTGGCGTAACGCATGAAAGCAAGGTCGGACAGTATGCTCTTGTCGAACGCGTTTACGGTGTACGTATCCTTCTCAACCGCGTCCCACTTGTTGACCGCGATGACGCACGGCTTGCCCTCGTCGTTCACAAACCCCGCGATTTTAACGTCCTGTTCCTCAATCCCCCGCGTGGCGTCGATAAGCACCACCACGGCGTCAGCGCGCCGCACCGCGGCCAATGCTCTTATCACGCTGTAGCGCTCGATGGACTTATCCTCCACGCGCGCCTTCTTGCGGATACCCGCCGTATCGATCAGTATGAACTTCTGCCCGTTTCTCTCAAACGGCACGTCAATCGCGTCGCGCGTCGTGCCCGCTTCGTCCGATACGATCGTGCGCGCTTCGCCGATGATGCGGTTGACCAGTGAAGACTTGCCGGCGTTAGGCCGCCCCACCACCGCCACCTTCACCGCGCCGGGCTCTTCCTCCTGCGCCGTCTCGTCAAAATGCGATATCACCTCGTCCAAGAGGTCGCCCAGCCCGAGGCCCTGCGCGGACGAAACCGCGAACACCGGCCCTACGCCCAGCGAATAAAAGTCGAAAGCGGACTGCTCGTCCTGTTTGTTGTCGGCTTTGTTTACCACGACGATCACGGGCTTGCCGCTGCGCCGCAGCATTTCCGCGATTTCCTCGTCTCCCGAGACGAGCCCCTGCTTCGCGTCCACAAAGAACAGTATCACCTGCGCGATGTCCACCGCAAGCTGCGCCTGCAGCCGCATCTGCTTGGGGATGACCTCGGTCGCATCGGGGTCGATGCCGCCCGTATCGATCATTGTAAAGAACCGCCCCAGCCATTCGGCATCCGCGTAGATACGGTCGCGCGTCACGCCCGGCGTATCCTCCACGATGGCGATGCGCCGCCCCGCGATCCTGTTAAAAAATGTGGACTTGCCGACGTTGGGGCGCCCGACAATGGCCACCAAAGGCTTTGCCATGTTACTCCTTCTGTATCCGCTCAATAAACTGCGCCGCATCTAAAACCGGGTATACCGGTACACCCAGCTTTTGCGACAGCTGCTCCACCGTCATATCGTCCAAGAAAACGCCTTCGCGCACACAGTTGCCCGGTATCAGCAGCGCTTCGCCAAGCTGCCTGCCCGAAACAGCCTTTTCGATATCCGCGCCGCACAGCAGCCCTGATACCGTGATGCTCCTGCCGAACGTTTCATTCTCCGCACGGTACACATCGATGCGCGCGCCGCACGCCGCCTCCGCGTGGCTCGCAAGCTTTTTGATGATCGGGTATGCGTCCGCGCCCGTCACCGCGCTCACATGCCGCCCCTGCCCCTGGCAGCCTATCAACGCCTCGTCCGCCTCGGCCAGCAGCTTTGCAACCAGACCCACGCCGTTCTCGATCTGCGGGTAATCCTCATAGCAGTCCGTCTCCGGCAGCGGCAGCCCCGCTTTGAGGTAATACTCGTCCGCCGCGAACACAAAGCGCGTACCGATACTATTTAAACACTCTTTCTGCCATTTTTCAACCTCTTTGACGGTGCTTTGCGCCATCTCCTTCGTGACCGGCGAGAGATCGGCCAGCCCCTTCCGGTGTTCCGTCAGCCCCACCGGCACCACGGCAAGGCTCTGCGCCGCCGGGTAAAGCCGCTTTAAAAAACGAAACGTCTCCTCCAGAACGCCGCCGTCGTTAAGCCCCGGGCAAACCACCGCCTGCGCGTGAAATCGGATGCCGCGGCGTTTCAGCTTTCTCAGCAGCGAACGGATGCGCAGCGCGTTTTCATTACCCGTCATATACCGCCGCAGCGCTTCGTCCACGGTGTGCACCGATACATACAGCGGGCTCGCGCCGCGCCGCAGGATACGCCCAAGCTCCTCTTTACCGATGTCGGTCAGCGTCACATACCCTCCCGCCAACACCGACCACCGCCAGTCCTCGTCCTTGATGTACAGGCTCCTGCGCATCCCTTTGGGAAGCTGGTCCACAAAACAGAATACACAGCGGTTGCCGCAAACGCGCTTCTTTCCGAGCAGCGGCTTCGTAAACTCAAGGCCGATATCCTCGCTTTCATCCTTGACCATGCGCAGGCACAGCGTTTCTTCCCCGCGCCGCACGCTAAATTTAAGCCGCGTTTTACCGCCGAACCATACGTAATCGATATAGTCGATCAGAGGTTCACCGTTTACCGATATGATGATGTCGCCCGCGCGCAGCCCGGCAGAGCGTGCCGCGCCCGTTACGCTTTTCACCTCAAACAAAAAAATGCCCTCGCTGGTTACTTTGGGCTATTATACATGATTTTTCAGCGCCGCGCCAGACTCAAGTTTGCGCGTGCTGCGAAGCGTGACGGGGGACATAGTGCGCTTTTTGCGGCCTGCGCAGCCGCACCGTACACGCAAAGAAGCTCAGCGCGATGGCCACCGAAGCCGCGCAGATACCCGAGAGCCACGCTGTAGCATCCAGCCCGGTGATGAGCCGCACGGTATGCGCCGAGGCTTCGTAAACCCCCGCAAGCACAGGCGTAAACAGTGCGGCGCGGCGGCCGATGCACGACAGCGCGATTATCGCGATTGCTGTTCCTTCAATGTACGGCAGATAGCTTATGGTATAATCGCCCCATACGAGTTCTTCCACGCACGACGCCAGCACGCATAGCGCGGCGGCAACAGGCAGCCCCACCGGAAACTTGCGCTGAGAGACGATCAGCGCCATGGGTGCGAAGCAATAGAACAACCCCGCGAAATTCACCGAAAAGTTATTTGCGACGCGCAGCTTTGGCAGCAGCATCAAGGCTGCAGTGCATAGAAAATACAGTACGAAAGCCGCTCCTTTTACCTTTAAAAGCGCAGCCGCTTTATGCAGGCTTCCCGTAATATACAG
>CAZLRM010000130.1:0-5093 GCA_964561895.1 uncultured Christensenellaceae bacterium
TCGATAATTTTTGCTTCCCAGCCAAATCCGGGCACGCCGATCGCGCCTACCTTACGGATATTTTCCACGCCCAGATGGACGCATCCGGGGCCGGAGGATTCGCTAAGGCCGTAGTTCGTGTCATACTCGTGATTTGGAAAATACTCCTTCCAGCGGCGAATCAGGCTGGGCGGCACGGGCTGTGCGCCGATATGCATGAGCCTCCATTGCGAGAGATTGTAATCCTTTAGGCTGACCTCACCCCTGTCGATTGCATCCAGGATGTCCTGCGCCCACGGAACCAGCAGCCACACAATGGTGATTTTTTCTTCCGATACGGTACGGAGTATCCAATCGGGCCGTATACCGCGCAGCAGCACTGCCTTGCTGCCTGAGAGCAGGCTGCCGAACCAGTGCATCTTTGCGCCGGTATGGTACAGCGGCGGTATGCACAGGAAGTTATCGCCGCGCTGCTGGCCGTGGTGATTTTGTTCCGTGTAGCACGAAGCGACAAGACTGCCGTGAGAGTGCAGTATCGCCTTGGGAAAGCCCGTCGTACCCGACGAAAAATAGATCGCCGCGTCGTCTTCGTCGCGCAGCGGTATTTCCGGCGCTTCAGAGCTGTAGTTCGCTGTCAGGCGGTCGTAGCTCTCCGCAAAGGACGGGCGGTTCTCGCCCGCGAACAGCAAAGTTTTGATCTGCGGGATTTCGTGGTATATGGTTTCAAGGCGGCCGATGAACTCCGGCCCGAATATCAATGCAATGGAATCGGAAAGCCCGAGGCAGTATTTGATCTCCTCGGCGGTATAGCGAAAATTGAGTGGCACCGCAATGGCGCCGGTCTTCATTATGCCAAAATAGATCGGCAGCCATTCGAGGCAGTTCATGAGCAGTATCGCCACCTTGTCGCCCTTTTTGATACCACGTTTAATCAGCAGATTAGCGAGACGATTTGCTTTTTCGTCGAATACCTGCCACGTCATCTCCCTGCGGTACTCGCCCGTTGGGCTGTTTTCGATCAGCTCGTATTCGAGCCATAATACATTGTGGCTGTCCTGAAGGTCGAGGTTGATCTCCGTCAGGCAGGTTTCCTGCCCGTAGTTTTTCGCGTTGCGCGATAGAAAATCCGTAATCGGCATGCTTCCGTCCTCCCGTTCTACCCGAAAATGAAATCATCATTTGTCTGTAATGCCATTTAAGTAAGCGTGTATTATTATAAAGCTATCTGTATGCGAAATCAATCCAAAAATAATTAGCTTCTGCCTATTAAAAAAAGCCCCGGAAGCAAAGCGCTCCGGGGCGGCACACCTTATATTACAGCAGTATGCACAGCATTCCTCCGCTGCCTTCGTTGATGATCCTCTGCAGCGTTTCCTGTATCTTCATGCGTGCGTCCTCCGGCATGTGCGAGAGCTTGCCTGACAGCCCTTCCTTGACGAGTTCGTGAAGTGATTTGCCGAATATGTCGGTGTTCCATATCTTTGCCGGGTCGTTTTCAAATTCCGACATCATGTACTTCACGAGATCCTCGCTCTGCTTCTCGCTGCCCACGATAGGCGAAACCTCCGTTTGGATATCGACGCGGATGAGGTGCAGCGAAGGCGCGCTCGCTTTTAAACGCACGCCGAACCTTCCGCCCTGGCGTACCATCTCGGGCTCCTCGAGAGACATCTCATCCATCATGGGCGGCACGAGGCCGTAGCCTGTGTTCTTTGCGCTTTCAAGCGCGCCTGAGAGCCGATCGTACTCCTTTTTCGCGCCCACGAGCCCCTTCACCATCGATACGAGATGGAAGTCATCCTCGATCGGATAACCGCATTCATCGCCGAGTATACGGTAGAACAGTTCCGAAGGGAAATCGAGGCGAATGTAAATGGAACCCTCGCCGAGCTGTATGTTGATGTCCCCCGCGTCGCTGACGTCCTCCAGGGATTTCAGCGTTTCGACAAGGCTGTGGTAGTCGCGCACCTTTTCCAGCCGCCCCATAGACCCGGTGACGCCTTTCAGTACTTCGTCCATCAGCCAGTGATCGGGCGAAAGCGCGCGCGCCCATCCCGGCATATCGAGATTGATTTCCCGGATCGGAAACTCGTAAAGCAGGTTTTCAAGCATCGAATTAATATCGTTTTCCGACAGCCGCATGATATCCATCAGTACGACGGGCACGCCGTATTTATCCTCCATCGTTTTGCGCAGCCGGATGGTGTCCTCGCTTTGCGGATTCGCCGAATTCAGTATGATGATGAACGGCTTTCCGAGCTCACTGAGTTCGCGCACCACGCGCTCCTCCGCCTGGATATAGCTCGAGCGTGGTATCTCCGTGATACTGCCGTCCGTCGTCATTACGATGCCGATCGTGCTGTGGTCTGTGATGACCTTTCTCGTGCCCGCCTCCGCCGCTTCCTCGAACGGTATGTCGTGATCGAACCAGGGCGTCGTAACCATTCTCGGCATTTTGTTTTCGAGATGCCCCATGGCGCCGTCAACCATATAGCCAACCGAGTCCACCATGCGCACCTTCATCTCCGCTTCGTCGTTAATTCGTATTTTCACAGCCTCATTCGGGACAAACTTAGGCTGCGTCGTCATGATCGTTTTTCCCGCGCTGCTCTGCGGCAATTCGTCCACAACACGCTCCTTCTCGTGCGTATCGTCCAAATTCGGGAGCACCAGCATATCCATAAATCTTTTAATGAATGTCGATTTTCCGGTACGAACCGGCCCAACGACGCCGATGTATATGTCTCCTCCCGTTCTTTCGGAAATATCTTTGTACAGATTATAGCTTTGCATGGCACACCCTCCAAAAAAGTTGGTTTAACACTAGATATATATGAAACCGCCAGCGCGCTCATGCCTTTTATACCAATAATCCATATACAAAAAGCGCCGGTAATCAATACCGGCGCTTTTTCAATTTATAGGTTTACAGTAATACGGAGATCGCAATAAACAGTCCCGCTGTCAGATTCGCAACCAGAGAAACGACCGTAATCTGCGTGTTCAGCGAGGGGCCTGCGGTATCCTTGAAAGGATCGCCTACGGTATCGCCCGTGACCGCCGCTTTGTGCGCCGCGCTGCCCTTGCCGCCAAAGTTGCCCGCCTCGACGAACTTTTTGGCGTTGTCCCATGTGCCGCCCGCATTAGACATGAACATGGCAAGCAGCAGGCCGGAAACGATGTTGCCTGCGATAAATCCGCCCAGCGCGAGTATACCGCCGTCTTTTTCGATGAAGCTGCCGATCAGGCCAACAACAATCGTCGCGAGTATCGCCATCAGTCCGGCAGGAACCAATTCCTTTAAAGCGCCTTTTGCCGCAATATCGATGCACTTCTCATATTCCGGAACGACGCCTTTTTTACCTTCCTTAAGGCCCGGTATTTCTTCGAACTGCCTGTGGATCTCTCCCACCATACGCTGCGCGTTTCTGTCAACGCCCATGATCAGCATCGCGGAGAACAGCGCCGGTATCCCAAGGCCGGCCAGCATTCCGAAGAATACGAGCGGATCCATGATATTAAAACCGGTAACCACCGCTCCCGCCTGCTCCGCGACCTCAAGGAACGCAGCCAGCAGCGCGATGACCGTAAGGCCTGCCGCGCCGATCGCGAAACCCTTCGTGATCGCCTTGACGGTGTTGCCCGCCGAATCCAGTTCGTCCGTAATCTTAATCACGTCTTCGCCGAGGCCGCCCATTTCTGCAAGCCCGCGGGAGTTGTCCACAATCGGGCCGTACGCGTCGTTTGAAACGATCATGCCCACGATGGATAACATACCAAGTGCTGCCATTGCAATACCGAACATGGCGTAACCTTCGCCGATAGGATCACAGAGGAAGTACGCGACCGCAGCGGAAATGCCGATACCCACGAGCGAAGGAAGCGCGCTCATGAAGCCGTAGCTGAAGCCGGATAGTATGGTGAACGCCGGGCCGGACTGGCTGGCCTTAGCGACATGCTGCACCGGCTTTTTCGCGTCGTTCGTAAAGTAATCTGTCGCAAAGCCGATGATCGTACCGACAAGCAGGCCGACCGCAGCAGCACCCCAGATACGGAAGTCAAACTTGAATGCCCATGAAGCGCCGGCTGTCAGCACCGCGAACAGCGCCGTGGTGATATAAGTGCTCTTGTTGAGCGCTGCGCTCGGGTCATCATTTTTCTTGCCCATCCTCGCCATCAACACGCCGATGATGGAAGCCAGCAGCCCAAGGCTCGCGTAGCACAGAACCATATCGATCATGTTCAGCGAGAAACCGATAATCATCGCCGCGAGTATCGCCGCAACGTTTGAATCAAACAGATCGGCGCCCATGCCCGCAACGTCGCCCACGTTGTCGCCCACGTTGTCCGCGATAACCGCCGGATTGCGCGGATCGTCTTCCTCAAGGCCCAGTTCTACCTTACCCACGAGGTCAGCCGAGATATCCGCCGTCTTAGTGAATATTCCGCCGCCCGCTTTGGCAAACAGCGCAAGCGTAGAAGCGCCGAACGAGAAACCGAGAACCGCGTTCGTGTCATTCGTAATCAGGTATATGAGCGATGTGCCCAGCAGCGCAGAACCTACCACCGCCATACCCATCACCGCGCCGCCGCGGAAACCGGCAGAAAACGCCTTGCGGATGCTCGTTTTAGCCGCAATCGCGGTTTTAACGTTCGCGATGGTCGCAACCTCAATACCCATCTTGCCTGCCAGCCCGGAAAACACCGAGCCTGCGATGTACGCCAGCGTCATTATGATATTGTTAAGCGGATTGGCGCCCTCAGCCCAAATCGGTTTGGGCAGGAACAGGCAAATCAGCACACCCGCCACCATCACAAACCATGCCAGCGACTTGTACTCCCTGCGCAGGAAAGCCCTTGCGCCCTTTTTGATCATCAGGCCGATATTTTCCATATCAGCCGTGCCGCCAGGCAGCTTTTTGACCCATACATAGAAGTATGCGGCTACCCCAAAGGCAAGCAGCGAGACGACAATACCTACGATCTCGAATAAAAGCAGATATTCCATACTAAGTCCCTTCCTATTAATTTATTGAAAATTATTTTGCAGGCCATATTTTCATCATGATTTTGATAACCACGAAGAATACCAGTATCACCGTGAAAACCACGCC
>CAZLRM010000131.1:0-5078 GCA_964561895.1 uncultured Christensenellaceae bacterium
CGATTTCATCACGCCGTTTTTACACGTATTTAAGGGCTTTTTCACGGATTTCACTTAATTTTACGCTTTTTTTCTCTTTTCTTATTTTGCTTGTCACTTCACAACAGGCTGTGGCCGAATAAAAAGCTATCGGAGCGCCACCCCTATATCCGCTGCCGCGTGGAGCAGGCGCAGCGCGCCATAGAAGCGGGCGGAAGCAGCATGGACGTGATGATACTTGAGCTGCCCTATATATTCGGCAGTATGCCGGGGCGTACGCCAATATGGAAGAGCGTAATGCTCGACCGCTTTTCGAAGGGTCGCAGGGTTTACATGCCCGGCGGCGGCACTGCCATGATATCCGCAAGGCACGTGGGCGAGGCGATCATCGGCGCTTTGGAAAATGGTAAGCATGGTGCACGCTATCCCATCGGCGACGAAAATCACACTTTCAAAGAAATGTTTGAGATGTTTCTTGAAGCGCAGGGAGAGCATAAACCAATCACTACGATTCCAAAGTTTATCGCTGAACTTGCTGGGATATTCATGATATGGCAGCATAAACGACACGGCCTGGAAAGCGGGCTCAATATCCGTTACCTGATGCGGGACATCATGCCCGATAAATGCTATATCGACGCAGAAGAAACCGCGAATATACTTGGCTATCAGAGAGGAGGTTTAAAAGAAGCAATCGCGGACACGATTCGCGCCTGCAGTCCCAAAACTGAATAAACAAACTTTGAGGTGGAACATGCAATCCGCAATCATATATGTTTTTTCCGGTACCTTCAACACGCTCAAAGCCGCCGATATGATTTCGGATGCGCTGCTTTTTCGCGGCGTATCTGTTAAGGTGTGCGAAATTAAAAAACCTTTTGATAATATCCCCTCTCCCGCGGGAGCGGATTGGGTGGGTTTCGGATACCCTATTCATGCTTTCAACGTTCCCGAAATTTTTTATCAGTTCGTCAGGCAGCTTCCCGGCGGTAATCAAAAAGCCTTCATATTCAAAACGTCCGGCGAGCCTTCTCATTTTAACGACGCGTCCTCGCATCTGCTGGTAAAAATACTGCGGCGTAAGGGGTACGACGTCACGCTGGAAACCCATTTGTTGATGCCATATAACATACTGTTTCGTTATCCCGACGCGCTAGCCAAGCAGATGTACCTATACACTGCAGCGCTTTGCCGCCATCTCGCAATTCGGTTATTGAACGGGGAACGCGACATTATCCGCTGCCGTATCCGCCATATCTTATTCTCATTTTTACTGCGTATCGAGTGGCCCGGCGCAAGGCTGAACGGCCTGTTTTGCTCCGTAAACAAAAAGAAATGCACGAACTGCGGCTTTTGCGTTCAAAAATGCCCGACGGGCAACATCCGCTCGAATAAAGTCATAATACGCTTCGGCAGCCATTGCGCAATGTGTATGCGCTGCGCGATGCTTTGCCCGAAGAACGCCGTGCGTTTCGGCTTAATCAACTTCCTTAAAATCAACGGCGCGTACAATTTCAGGCGGCTGCTCGCCGACCCAGATATCGCTGCGAATTATGTGAGCGAGCATACGAAAGGATACTTCCGCTATTTCAGAAGGTTCTTCAAGCAGGCCGACGCTTTGCTCGCAAGGGACGGAATCTATGTGCGATTTAGCGCCGCAGAAGCCGGGCATATTGATATTACGAACGACATGCAGAGTGAAAACAGATCGGACGCTGCCGGTATGTGCTGATTTCACTTATGGCTGATAGCCGCCCTTTTCATTCTGAACCGTTTTAGGCGCAGCGCGTTGGAAACGACCGATACGGAGCTGAGTGCCATCGCCGCGCCCGCAAATACCGGGTTGAACGCCCAGCCCTCGCCGAATATTGCATAGAACACGCCTGCCGCAAGGGGTATGCCGATGATGTTGTAGATGAACGCCCAGAACAGGTTCTGGCGGATGTTGCGCATTGTCGCGCGCGAAAGCGCAATCGCTGCGGGGACTTCCATGAGGTCGCCGCGCATCAGCACGAGGTCGGCTGATTCCACCGCGATATCGGTTCCCGTACCGATCGCCATGCCCACATCGGCCTGTACGAGCGCGGGAGCGTCATTGATGCCGTCGCCTACCATCGCAACCTTTTTCCCGCTCTGCTGCAGCCTCTTCACTTCAGCGGCCTTATCCTGCGGCAGCACCTCGGCCAGCACTTGGGTGATGCCCGCTTCCTTCGCGATCGCTTTGGCCGTATTCATGTTGTCGCCCGTGATCATATAGACCTCGATACCGAGCGATCTCAGCGACCGCACCGCCTCCCGGCTGGTGGGTTTTACCGTATCCGCAACCGCCATGAGCGCCGCAAGCTTTCTGTCCGCTGCGACATACATCAGTGTCTTGCCTGCTTCCGCAAAATTTATTGCATCTGTTTTCGCTGCGGATACGTCTACACCGCTTTCCCGCATGAGCTTGATATTGCCCGCAAGCACTTCTCTGCCGTCCACCGCCGCTCGGATACCTCTGCCCGGTAACGCCTGAAAGCTTTCCGGCTCTAATAACAATACGGCTTTATCCCTCGCATACTTTATGATCGCCCTCGCAACGGGGTGCTCCGAGCCGCGCTCCGCCGAGGCGCAGAGTAAAAGCGCTTCCTCCTCATTCATGCCGCCGTAGGTTCTGATATCTGACAGCACGGGCCGCCCCTCGGTGATCGTACCCGTCTTGTCGAGCACAACCGCGCCTACCTTATGCGCGGTTTCGAGCGCTTCCCCGCCCTTGATGAGTATGCCCATCTCCGCGCCTTTGCCGGTTCCCACCATGATCGCGGTGGGTGTCGCGAGCCCCAAAGCACACGGGCAAGCGATGACCATTACGGTCACAAAAGTATTGAGTACAAAATCAAAAGACTTTCCCGCGATGGCCCACGCGATAGCTGCGATCAGTGCGATACCGATCACTGCGGGAACAAAATATCCCGAGATGATATCCGCCAGCCGCGCGATAGGCGCTTTTTTGCCCTGCGCGTCCTCCACGAGTTGGATGATACCCGCCAGCACGGTATCCTCGCCTACGCGCGTTGCGCGGAATTTAAGCAGACCTTCGCCGTTGATGCTGCCGCCCGTCACTTCCCTCCCCGGCTGCTTCTCCACGGGCAGGCTTTCTCCCGTCAGCATCGATTCGTCTATGGAGGACATGCCTTCCAGCACGACGCCGTCCACCGGTACGGATGCTCCGGGCTTTAAGAGCACGATATCGCCCGGGACAACCTCGTCGAGCGCAACTTCCATCTCCTGCCCGCTCTTTACGATCAACGCTGTTTTAGGCTGCAGCCGCATGAGCTTTTTAATCGCCTCGGAGGTCTTCCCTTTACTCGCGGCTTCAAGGTATTTCCCCACCATTACGAGCGAAATGACGACCGCAGCCGATTCAAAGTACAGCGACTCCATATAATCCATATCGCCCAGCGCGATCATCACCGTAGCAAAAGCACTGTATAAAAACGCGCTGCCCGTACCCACTGCAACCAGCGAGTCCATATTGGGCGCGCCTTTAAAGAGCGTCCTCATCCCCACGGTAAAAAAGCGGCTGCCCGCTGCCAGCACGGGAACCGTCAATAGCAATTGCACCAGCGCAAACGCAAACGCTTTGCCTTTGTGCATATCCATGAAGGCGGGAACGGGGAGCTTAAGACCGAACATATGCCCCATCGCGAAATATAACACAGGGACAGAAAAAGCGATTGCGATAGCAAGCCGGATTCGCATGGTGCGCGCTTCTTTATCGCGCTTTTGCGCCTCCGCGTTCGGCGCTTCGCGCCGCTCGATTTCTTTAGGCGTATAACCCGCTTTCTCCACCGCGGCTTTAATCTCCGATAGTTTCACAATCGCGGGGTCGTATTCCGCATTCAGCTTTCCCGTCGTGAGATTAACGGAAGCATCCGCCACGCCGCCGAGCTTTTTTACCGCGCGTTCCACTGCGGCGGAGCATGCCGCGCACGTCATACCCTCCACGCCGAGTTCCAGCTTCTTTGCCGCCGTTTTAGGCGGCTCAAGCCCGTAACCTGCGTCTTCCACGGCTTTCTTAAAGTCGTTGAAATCCAGCTTGCTCTCATCGTATCGCACGGTCAGCTTTTCGGTCGCAAGGTTGACGCTGCCCGATTCTACGCCGTTTATTTTTTCGATGGCTTTCTGCACATGCGCAGCACATACCGCGCATGTCATACCCGTCACGCGAAAGCTTTTTTCCGTCATCGGTCCTCCAGGCTATTGGATCAGGCCGTAGCCCGCTTCCTCTACCGCTTCTTTGATATCTTCAAAACTTACGGCGTCCTCTTCGTAATCGACTGTCATCGTCTCCGATTCCAGATCCACTTCGCACTTTGTCACGCCGCTCAGAGCGGTAACGGCGTTTTTCACGTGCTTAACGCACGCTTCGCATCCCATTCCGGTAATATGATAACTTCCTCTGAGCATGATTTGCCTCCTGTTTTATTGGTATTATCTTACCCCACGGAGCCGGCAAGCGTCAACAAACCGGAATAATAATATGAGGCGTCCGCCAAACATCGCTTGGCAAAACGCCTCATCAGCGGTTTCGATTCGAGTTTACGCCTTCACAATTGCGCGCCGCGTCAGCAGCCACGACAGGCCTGAGAAGATCGCCACGTTAAATATATTGACCAGTACCATGCTGTACGGGTTATCCTCTCCCAGCAAACTGGTTGCTGCCGACATGAACCGACAAAGCCATTCAGTGACAGCTCCTTTGAAAAAGGTGTAATCTACAATGGGTATTACGATAAAAACCATCACGGGAACGCCGATGGATACCAGCAGCTTTACCGCTTTGTGCATGCGGTAGTACGCTGTTGTGATGAATATGCCTGTTACAGACGCGGCCAAATAGCAGAATACCGACCAAACGAACGCATCAAAAAACTGCGTTGGTAAACTACCGGAAAGGTACAGAGAGACTGCCATATTCAGTATGCCATCGATAACCGCCATGGCCACGGAAGCCGTCGCGAACGCCGCCAGTGTGCTTAAAAACAATGTCTTTCTGGACAATCCGTTGGCGAGGAACATGTGGAACTGCTGCCTGAAGGAATTCAACCCGCAGACGA
>CAZLRM010000132.1:0-5046 GCA_964561895.1 uncultured Christensenellaceae bacterium
GCCGCCTGCTGCAGGTAGCTCGTGGTAAACGGCGGCGGCGCGCTCTTCTTCTTGACGCCCTTCTTGATGCCGTCCACGACAAAATCCTTGCCCTTTACCGCGGCAAGTACCGCGTCCGCTTCTTCTTTATTGGAAAGCTTGCCTTTATCGCCGTTGCGGCCGGCAAACTTCGCTTCAAATTCATTTGTGAGCGCGCTGTTCTTTAATAGCGCGGTGACCGTCCAGTATTCCTCCGGTACGAACGCCTCGATCTCCTCCTCGCGGTCGCAGATGATGCGCACCGCGACGGACTGCACGCGCCCGGCGGAGAGGCCCTTTTTCACCTTGCGCCAGAGCAGCGGGGAGAGCTTGTATCCCACAAGACGGTCCAATACGCGCCGTGCCTGCTGCGCATCCACGAGCGCGATGTCGATCTTGCGCGGATTTTTGATGGCGTTCGTCACGGCGCCTTTGGTGATCTCGTTGAACTCGATGCGGTCCACGCTGCCCGCGTCCACGCCGAGCATCGACGCGATGTGCCACGATATCGCTTCGCCCTCGCGATCCGGGTCGGTCGCGAGGTATATTTTCTTCGCGCCCGCTGCGCCCGATTTCATCGCGCTGATGACGTCCTTCTTGCCTCTGATCTGTATGTACTTGGGTTCAAACCCGTTCTCGATATCCACACCCAATGTACTCTTGGGCAGATCCCTCACGTGTCCGCCGCTGGCCTGCACCTTGTAGCCCGCTCCTAAAAACTTGCTGATCGTTTTTGCCTTGGCGGGGGACTCCACGATCACGAGGTCGTAAGCCTTGCGCGCGGGCGCTTTTTTCGCGGTATTTTTCTGTGTTGCCATACGTTCTCCAACTCAAGCGTATTGGGGCTCTTCGCCCGGGCGCAGCCCGTCACCATTAAATACAGCCAATTTGCTGTGTTTTATGAATATTTTATGCGGCAAAAGCACAAATCCATGCCGCCGCTTCCCTGCAAGTGCAAATTATATAATCGCCGCGCAAAAAAATCAAGCCGTAAATTCCTCAAACTGGGTGAAAGCAGTTCGCCGCCGTTTGGTTTATTTATTGAAATATCGGTTGGAACCCGGTAAACAATGAGCGGCAGCCCATAATAATAGATAAAAAACGGATTATCGGCGGATTAACTGACGTAAAGAATATGACCGGTATACGATGCAATTATCGCCTGACATCCTGATAATATCTTTGAGTTCCGCCATACGGCAGGGTGCTTACCCGATCATCGGGCTGCGCGCTCTGAGCCGCTTTCCTGCCTTCTGCTATCATTAAGCATTTTTATTCGCGTCCGCTTCCGCAGATCTAAAAGCGCCGCAACTGCTCCCACAACAGCGCCGCTGAAATGCCCGAAAAACGACACCCTTGGATTAAAAAACCACAATACTGAAAACACCGCGTTGATGATGAGCCACCGCTTCTGCTGCCTTAGTCGAATGGCCAGCGGATCATCGCGGCCCGCAAACGCCATCACAAACACATACGCTTCCAACGCATATACGGTTCCGCTCGCGCCCGCGGTGTACGCCTGCGGTTGTAAATAGTAAGGCGCAATGCCTGTAACGACGCTTGCAAACGCAAACAGCAGCGGCAGGGTCAGCCCTTTCGCTTTCCTTTCCGAAATACAATTGCACAGCAACCACCCGAATACCGCCATGCAATACATATTCGATAATAAATGAAGAATATCGAAGTGAAGAAACGAGGTGAGTATCAGTGAAACGGGTATGGCGGAGTACGCGGCTGGCAGCCAGTTGAATGCGTTGCCGCCCGACAGAATAAACAGCAGCAAATATACGCTTTCAGTTATAACCACATACCTCATCCGGTTTGCATAATACAGCCATCGTTTCATAGTACCCCCTGATAAAATCACAAACAGGCAAGCGTGCCCAGCTGCCGCCGCTCCGTTATGATAATCCGTACTTGCCGCCCGGCACGCGCTTGATGATTCCTGTCAGCTCCATCATTGTGAGCGCGACGCTGATTTCGCCCGGCGAAGCTTCCGTCTGCTCCGACAGGTTTTCCGCGCCCATATCGCACTGCCGCAGCAGGTCGTATATCTGCCGCTGCAAAAAGTCGAGCTGCAGCGCCTCCGCGCCTTCGCGTTCCGTCTTAGCACCGGCTTTCGCCTCGCCCCAGTATTCTAAAATATCGCGCGCGCAGGTGACGCTCACCGCCCCTTTTTGGTTCAGCAGGTTGGGCAACGAAGCGTTTTCGTTATACGGCACGCCCGGCAGCGCGAATATATCGCGCCCCAGCCCCACCGCCATAGACGCTGTAATCGCCGTACCGCCCTGCAGCGCCGACTCTACGACGAACAGCCCGCGTGACAGCGCCGCGATAATGCGGTTGCGCACTGGGAAGTTGCCCGCGAGCGGCTGAAACCCGGGCGGCAGCTCGGATACCACCGCTCCGTTTTGTATCGCCGCATGGTAAATGTCCGCGTTTTCGGGCGGATAGATCACATCCGCACCGCAGCCTAAAACCGCGACGGTGGGCGCTCCCGCCTCGATCGCGCCCCGGTGTGCGGCGGCATCAATGCCGCGCGCCATGCCGGAAACAATTGTATATCCCGCCCGCCCCAGCTCCGCAGCGATGCGGTTTGCAGCCTCCGCGCCTTTTCGCGTGCAGTGCCGCGTACCTACGATGCCTATGGTTCTGTTGAGCCCCGCAAGGCTGCCGCGCACGAACAGCACGGGCGGCGGATATTCGATATCTTTGAGCGCTTCGGGGTATTCTTCGCCCAGCCTCGTCACCGCGCGTATGCCCCTTGTTTCCATTTCGTGCGCCGCCTCGGCCACGCGCTGCCTTGAAGCAGCGGCATGCACCGCGCCGCGCGCCTTCTCCGGCAGAAAACCCGGCATTTCGCCGCCGCTTTCCAGCGCGGTAAAGAAGCGCTCCGGGCTGCCAAAGCCGCGCAGTATCTGATAATAGTGTTTGGGCGTTACTTCGGGTATGCAGGAAAGCCATACCCAGTATGCGTTGGGTTGCATAGATTCCTCATAAGCGAAAATATGTTCTACTCCCCCAGTATATCCGTTTGAGCAGAAATTGTCAATCTTCGGGCAATGGGACAATCTTCCCCGTGATCTCGCGCTGCGCTTTCTTCGTCAGCCCGGAGAGAACCAGCCGATAGCTCTCGTCGATCATCATGCACAGCACGTCGTCCGGCGTGTCGCCCTCCATGTATACGGAATTCCAGTGCTCCTTGTTGAGGTAGTACCCCGGAACGATGCCTTCATACTGATTGCGCAGCATATCGCCCAGCACAGGTTCCAGTTTCACGGAAGCGATGGGCCTGCCCGACTTATCCTTGGACAGCAGCACAAAGAATTTGCCGCCGACCATGTAGCGCACGGCGTCCCACTCCGCTTTATAATCCTTCACCGCGCCGCGCTTTGCAAGGCAGTATTCATCAAGCCAAGCGTATTTCATACGAATTTTCCCTTCATTTCATGATAAGCGCTTCTTTCATTTTATTACGAAACCAGGCGGAATACAAATAAAACCATTGCCTGTTGACAGGCCGCAGGCATACCCTTATTCTATAAAGGCATGGTTTCGGACAAAACGGGAATAATCCGTACGGAGGTGATATCGATGGACAAATTTATTCCGAAAGCGAAGCTTTCCAAAAAGGCCAAGCGCGAGCGCGCCAAGGCGCAGCGCGAGACGTGGGGCGGCTTAAATCCCGTCACGCGCAAGCCGCCAAACCCCAAAGCCTATGTGAGAGAAAAGCTCCGGATCGAGTCAGGAGATGACGATACCGGGGCTTTTTCTATTTATACTTCACTGGCAGCCACAAAAATGCATAAAGCCGGAATTGATCAAATCCGCCCCATTCGCTTCTATATTCTGTTCTGCAATTTGAGGATAGTACTCAAGTTCATGGATGATGACAGGAATCTCTCTGCCTATCTTTCGGCTTATCACACCGCTTTGATGCAGGTCTTCTACTACCTCAACCAATACATCCACAAAAACCTGATATGAGGACTCGTCTTCCGTAAGCTTCTGCTGGTATGCCCACGCACGGCATAAATCTCCTGTATCATCATTTAAGCCAAAACAATACAGTTCATTCTGCAGCCAGAAAGCATAGTTCCAGCGCGCTTCTTCCTCATCGGAGGCATTCTCTGTTTCCTCTTTTACCTGTGCTTCTGTGTTGTACCCGAAATACACCATTGGTTTTCGCGGGTCATAATCCTCATGCTCGACATAGAACGAAATTACATAGATGTCCTTGTCCTCAAAGGTTTTCAACACCATCAAAAAGCGGTTCTTTATCTCTTCTCTTAAATTAACAAGCGGATAGCTGCTGTAATCTTTCTCAATACGCTTGGTTCTTTTATTGAACAATCCCACCTATATACCTCTTTTTTTATTTGATGAATGGCCTATCATCCCCAATATCTCTCGTCCTGCGCGCGGTATTGCAGCGCCTCCGCAAGGTGCGCCGTGCCGATATCCGCCTCGCCCGCAAGGTCGGCAATCGTGCGCGCGACTTTGAGTACCCTCGTCATGCCGCGCGCGGACAGCCCCATCGCCTTATACGCGGTTTCGAGCAGCGCGCCACATTCCTTGCTTAATGCGCAGTACTGCTCCGCCATCGGCCCGGTCAAAGACGCGTTGCAGTATACGCCGCTGCCCGCATAGCGCCGCTGCTGAATCTGCCGCGCCGCGTTAACGCGGATGCGCACGTCCCTGGAGGCTTCGGCGCTGCGCTGCGCGGTCATCTCTTCAAACGGCACCTCGTCCATGCTTACGTGTATATCGATGCGGTCTAGCAGCGGCCCTGAAATGCGCTAAATGTAGCTTTTGATCTCTCTGGGGGTGCAGCGGCACTGCTTTTCGCGGCTGCCGAGGTTGCCGCACGGGCAGGGGTTCATCGAGGCGATGAGCATCACGCCCGCAGGGTACACCACCTTGGCGTTGGCGCGCGCAATGCTGATTTGCCGGTCTTCAAGCGGCTGGCGCAGCGCTTCGAGCGCGGTGCGCGAAAACTCGGGCAGTTCGTCCAAGAACAGCACACCG
>CAZLRM010000133.1:0-5039 GCA_964561895.1 uncultured Christensenellaceae bacterium
CGAAACGGGCGCGCGCTGCGACGTACACATCAAGCTGCTGCGCAATACTGCGTCATTATGCCTCAATGTAAGCGGCGGCGGGTTGAACCGCCGGGGCTACCGTTTGGGCAATGTGGCCGCGCCCATACGCGAAACGTTGGCTGCGGGCGTCGTGCTGTTATCCGGCTGGCGCGGCGGCGATATCGCCGACCCGCTGTGCGGCTCCGGCACGATGGCCATCGAGGCCGCGATGATCGGCGCGAACATCGCGCCGGGTCTCAAACGCACGTTTGACGGCGAGCGCTGGGCGCTGCTGCGCGGCGTGTGGGACGAGGAGCGCAGCGCCGCGAGAGAAGCTGCACGGCCCCAGCCCACTGTTTACGCCTCGGATATCGACGCTAAAGCGCTGAGCGCGGCGGACTTAAACGCCAAAGCCGCGGGCGTCACACTAAAGCTTTACCATGCGGACGTAAAGGATTTTTCGCGAAAAGACTGCCTCGTCGTATCAAACCCGCCCTACGCTCAGCGCCTCGGCGATAAGGACAGCGTGCATCAGCTTTACCGCGTTATGGGTAAAGCGTTTGAAGGCGTGCAAAGGAAAAGCATCATCACCGCCGACGAGCAGTTCGAACGCTGGTTTGGCGGGCGTGCCGCCAAAAAGCGCAAGCTCTACAACGGCAGCATACGCTGCACGCTGTACCAATACTTCTGATTGTGTTTGACATGTGATAAAAATATGGTATATTAAATAACGCGCATGTGCTCGTAGCTCAGCTGGATAGAGCGTTGGACTCCGACTCCAAAGGTCAGAGGTTCGAATCCTCCCGGGCACACCAAAAATGCGACCATCCCAAAGGGGTGGTCGCATTTTTGGTACGGGAGGATTCGAAGCGAGGGAAAAGCAAACGTGCCAGTGGCACGTTTGCCCCGAGACGGGGAGGCAGAACAGCGGGATATCCGAATAGACGTAGCGCGGCATACAGTAACGGAGACCATGGCGGCCTCCCGGGCACACCAAAATTAAAGCCACCCCTTTGCGGGTGGCTTTAATTTTGACCTGGGAGGATTCGAAGGGGAACGCCAAGAAATATCCAATGATAGCATAACGAAGAAATAATGGCAGATAAAACTTTCCTAATTAAAACTTTTATGATATATTTTTATAGGTATACATTACCTTATTACATTAGAGGAACGCGTGCCCGATAGCAATCGCCAGAGAACTAGGCTCTCGAAAAAAATGCCCGGATCAGTAAAAGGAGGTGTTGATTCCATGGAAAAGGCGGAACGTAACAGAACACTGTTAGGGATACCTGTTTTCATATTGCTCCTACTCACGCAGATATTTTTAGGAAAAGCAGGTAGTTTAATCGCGGGTTCGGTTCCATATCAGCCAATAGATCCCTTCGACAGTTTTGCTGAAATTTCGATCCATCATGCGACTATGTTGTTTATAGCAATGCTTATTATTCTGGTGTTGAGCAAACTACTGAATCTTAATTTCTATTTTCAGATCGGCGATAAGAAAAAAGGAGTAAAATATTTAATCATATTTTCAGCCGTATTTGCTGTGATTTCAATTGTGCAGCACACATTTATGGCATTAAACAACCAGCTTCCTGTCTATGCGTTCCCATTGGATGGAAGGAACATTATCGGAACTCTGGGATTCCAGTTGCTATTAAGCGGGCCGGCAGAAGAAGTTGTATTCCGGGCGCTGCCCATAACTCTGCTGACTTACTCATTTGGGAAAAGTATTAAACTTAAAGGCAGTGTTACCTTGGAAGTTGTACTGGCCTCAGTATTATTCGCTTTTGCACATGTCAATTGGTCGTTGATACCATTAACCTTCGAAGCTGATTATTTTCAGATAATTTACGCGTTTGTGCTTGGAACAATCCAAGGAATAGTATACCAAAAAAGCAAAAGCATTTTGTACCCGGTTCTTATGCATAGTATCAGCAATGTCTTAATGGTTGGAGGAGGGTATGTATTTACTGTATTGTTTTCCGGAAAGTAAAACAGTACAGCTTTCAGAAATTTTAAACGGAAACGTTAGGCTTGCGAATCCAGGTTTTTCTCGAATAACCTTTTTCCCTCGGAGAGGGATTTGGATCTGTTATCCATTTAGGAACGGTGTGGGGATTCAAAGCGAACGTAAAAAGTCCGTCACTGAATCGATAACCTTAAAAAAGGTATGCAACCAGGTAACGGACGGTTTGGAGTTCAAAAGGGGGCAATACGGATTATTTCCCCAATCTGTCTCCATAATGCTCTAAAACAAAATCCAGATCCTTATCGCCTCTGCCTGAACAATTCACTAATATTGAGCCCGTACGCATTTCCTTTGCCAGCTTCATTGCATAGGCGACAGCATGCGCGCTTTCCAAAGCCGGAATGATACCTTCCAATTTTGACAGTGTAAAGAATGCGTCAATCGCTTCGTCATCGGATGCGGTGACATAGTTCACGCGTCCCAAATCACGCAGATAAGCGTGCTCCGGCCCGACTGAGGGATAATCAAGCCCGCTGGCAACCGAATATACGGGATCAGGCTCACCCTCTTCGTTTTGCAGCATTATGGAATTAAAACCGTGCATAATCCCTGGGGTACCATACGAAAGGCTGGCGGCGTGTTCTCCGGTTTTTGTACCTGTTCCAAGCGGTTCCACCCCGTATAGTTGAACAGGGTCATCTAAAAAAGGAGTGATTATACCCGCTGCGTTAGAGCCGCCGCCGACGCATGCGACGACCGCATCGGGGAGATTGCCTGTCATTTCTAAAAACTGCTCTCTGGCCTCTACCCCCACAACTGTTTGGAAATCCCTGACCATAAGAGGGAAGGGATGAGGCCCCACAACAGAACCGATACAGTACATTGCGTATTCATACTCCACCATATAAGCTTCAAAAGCAGCATCTACAGCTTCTTTCAGTGTTTTAAGCCCATGGGTAACCGGAACAACTTTTGCGCCTAACAGCTTCATCCTTGCCACATTCGGAGCTTGCTTGGCAATATCGACTTCTCCCATATAAATATCGCATTCCAATCCGAAAAAAGCGGCTGCGGTAGCCAAAGCAACCCCGTGCTGACCTGCACCCGTCTCGGCGATGATCTTCTTTTTGCCTATGTATTTCGCCAATAAAGCTTCGCCCATACAATGGTTTAATTTATGCGCTCCCGTATGATTCAGGTCTTCTCTCTTCAAATATATCTGACAATTACCAATATGGTTTGATAATCTTTCGCAGTGATATGTCGGCGTCGGGCGCCCTTGAAACTCTTTCCGGATTCTTCTGAGTTCGCTGATAAATCTGGAACTCTGGCATATGGTCTGATACGCAGTAGATATTCTTTCAAATTCCGGAACAAGCTGAGGCGGAATAAAAGCGCCTCCATAAGTGCCAAAAAAACCATCTTTCGTTGGATTTTGCTTTCTATATACAGCGAAGTCCACATCTTGTGTTAACATTTGTTGTCTCCTTTATTTCAATTGATATACCCGACTTCTTTTACTGAACAGGGGTTAAAATAACCCGAAGAAGCGTTAAGACAGCATATAGGTTATTATTTCTCCTATTAGCTACCGTCAAAGTCATTAGTATTATAATATCAACGCGGTGCCTTGTCAAAACGAACTTAGCCTCCGCTTACAGGGGGATTTGAGGCAATAAGCAACATGCGCGAAACCGGCTAAAGTAGCGGGCTTAGTCAGCCTGCCTCAACGGATAAGACATATATCACCGAAGTGTTCGATGTACGGGATCTCGTAAAAATCAGAATGAACCGTTCGGCTGATAAAACTGCGGCTTTAGAGATTTTCGCAAAAAACGGCACAAACAAAATGAGCTCTGATTTTTCCCCGATATGATATTCCGATATGTTATAATAAATATAAATGCGCCGTACAATCGGCGCTTATGCCCCAAGAAATATCATGCTTTTGCGGGTGCGCGGATGCCGATTAACCTGTCAATTAAGCTGGCGGGGGAAATATATAAAAAGGGGAAAAAACGCGATGGAAAAAACGTTTATCATGCTCAAGCCCGACTGCGTCAAAAGAGGTCTCATCGGAGAGGTGATTGCGCGGATTGAAAGGAAAGGTTTCAGAATCACGGATGCCAGAATGATGAACCTTGATGAGGCGATACTGCGCGAGCATTACGCGCACATGGCGGATAAACCCTTTTTCCCCAGAATTGTGGCGTTTATGACATCCGGCCCTGTGCTCGCGATGATCGTAGAAGGGGAGAACGCCGTTGTAAGTATGCGTATCCTTATGGGCGCGACCCATTTTGACGAAGCCGCGGCGGGCACGATCCGAGGCGATTTTGCGAACAGTCTCGGCGAAAATATCATCCACGGTTCGGATTCGGTTGAAAGCGCGAAGGCCGAAATAAAAAGATTTTTCGGCTGAACCGGGAGCAGACGATGACGAAACCGGATAAAAAAACAAACGCGATGCGCATGCTGGATACAGCGGGGATTGCGTATGAAGCGCTCAATTACGAGCTGGATGATGAAGCATTTTCGGGCGTTGCGGTGAGCGCGCTCACCGGCGTAGAACCCGACCGGTGTTTCAAGACGCTATGCGCAAGAAGCGCAAAGCGCGGTGCGCTTGTATTCGTAATTCCCGTATCCGCGGAGCTTGACCTGAAAGAAGCGGCAGCGGCTGCGGGCGAAAAAGCGGTGGAACTGGTGCATGTGAATGAACTTCCCGCGCTGACGGGATATGTGCGCGGCGGCGTTTCGCCTATAGGCATGAAGAAGGTCTATCCGACCTTTTTTGATGAAACGGCGGTGTTGTTCGATACGATATCGATCAGCGGCGGCGTGAAGGGCTGCTCACTGCTCGTTGACCCGCAAAAGGCCGCAGATTATCTCGGAGCGGTTTTCGCGCCGCTGACAAAGGAATAAAAACCGCATTTTTATGCAAAACTTTGTCCGGATGCGTTTCAACTTTGGGTTTGCGGGTAAAAAAATTGTGAACATTAGTACGCTGTTCCTTGCTTTTCGCATTGCAATGGCATTATATATATGTTAATATGTTAGGCGGCAT
>CAZLRM010000134.1:0-5020 GCA_964561895.1 uncultured Christensenellaceae bacterium
TGTCCTCCCGGATAATGATGCCATTATAACATCATTTGCATCGTATGTCACGGGCATGTATAATACGAGGATACGGAGGACGGGTATGACGCTGGACGGGCTGACGCTGTATTATGCGGTAAAAGAAATTAAAGAAGAGGTTACAGGCTGCAAGGTGGATAAGGTGCATCAGCCGCAGCCCGATACGGTAGTATTAGCGTTGCGTGCGCCGGGCAAAAACCCGCGCCTTTTAATCAGCGCGGGTGCGGCAGATTCACGCATGCATTTAACGCAGCTAAAGTACGAAAATCCCAAAGCACCGCCGATGTTCTGCATGTTCCTGCGCAAGCACCTCACAGGCGCGAAGGTCACGGATATAGCTCAGTCGGGGCTGGAACGCATCGTTACGATATCGCTCGAGGCAAAGGACGAGTTGGGCTTGCCGCGGAGTATGACGCTTATCGCGGAGCTCATGGGCAAGTACTCCAATGTGATGCTGCTTGATGAAAAGGGTGTGATCATGGACAGCATGCGGCATGTGACCGAGGCGCAAAGCCGCGTACGCAGCGTGCTGCCGGGGCTCGCGTATGAACTCCCGCCGTCGGACAAGCTTAACCCTATGACGGTATCGCGCGCGACGCTTGTTGAGATGCTGGGGCAGAGGCGCGGTAAAGGAATGCGCGGATGGCTTTCTCAGGTGCTGCAGGGTATATCGTCGCAAACCGCAGACGAGATACTGCATCGGTATATGCCGCAGGGCTACGAGCCGCAGCCCAAGGAAGCGGAGCGCGTTGCAGACGCTGTCAAGGCGCTGTTTGCGGAAAAGCCGCAGCCCGTGATGTACAGCCGCGACGGCGTGCCTTTCTTTTTTGCGCCAGTACCATATTCCGGCGTTACGGCGGACAAGGCAGAACGATTCGGAAGCGCGAATGAGATGATCGACGGCTTTTATTACCGCCTGCGCGAGATCGCATCACTTGACCGCAAGCGGCAGACGCTTGGCCGTGTTACGGACAAACTGCTTGAAAAACTGGGCTCTCTGCTTGAAAAGCAGCTTTTCGCCGTGGAGCAGGCAAAGCAGGCGGAGCAGATGAAATCCTTCGGCGATCTCGTTACGGCGAACATCTATCGCGTCAAGCGCGGGCAGAGCATGCTCACCGCGCAGGATTTTTTGACGGGAGAGAACGTGGCGGTGCCGCTGGATTCGCGTCTTTCGCCTTCGGCCAACGCACAAAAATATTATAAGAAGTACAACAAGCTTAAAAGCAGCATGGATATGGCAGCGGAGCGCATGTGCAAAACGCAGGAATCCATCGCGTTTCTGGAAAGTGTGCAGGCGTCGCTTGGCGTGTGCGAAACGGTGGATGAGCTTCTCGAAGTGGAATATGAGCTGTCACGCGCGGGATACATCAAATCCGCATCCACAGTATCCGTGCGGCCTACAGAAAAACCCTCGACGCCTCACAAGTTCGTATCGTCAGACGGGATTACATTCTACGCGGGCAAAAACAACCGCCAAAATGACGAGCTCACGATGCGCTTAGCGCAGCCGGACGATATTTGGCTGCATACGAAGGATATCCCGGGCTCGCATGTGCTGATTACGGGCGTAAAGGGAGAACTGCCGGAAAGCACGCTGTATGAAGCCGCCGTGATCGCCGCGACGCTCAGTAAAGCGGGAACGTCGTCCAAAGTTGCGGTAGATTATGCGCCCAGAAAAAACGTGCGTAAGCCCGGCGGCGCAAAACCCGGCATGGTCGTATACGAGGGGTACAGGACGGCCTATGTGACGCCCGACAAAGCGCTGATTAAAAAGCTGCTGAAGGAAAAATAAAAAAGGCCGTTTAGGCCTTTTTGGGTTTGATGTTACTTCGATTCGATCGTTTTCTCTTCGGCTTCCGAATCCTCGTCGATCGATATCGCTTTTTTCGAGAACACCACTTTTACCTTGTCAGGCTCCAATTCGATAATCACAAGATCGTCTTTCACGGCTGCGATCTTGCCGTACATACCGCCGATGGTCTTGATCCTTTTTCCGGGCTGAAGGCTGTCCAAAAATTCCTGATATTCTTTCTGCTGCTTTTTGCGCTTACGGCTGGAATACCACATGAATAGTATCATACCGATAACCATTATGATGATTAAGCCCCATTGAGAAAAAAAGGCAGAAACAGAAGCCATGAATTCCCCACTCATAATAATACCATCCTTTTTCTATATCTAGTGAGATATAATATATGAATCACATATAACAATCAACAGTTATTTATGATTATCCCCGATAATTCTTAAAAAATTCATCTCTTAAGACCGAAAAGCTCCCGTTTTCTATCGATTTGCGGATATCTTTGATCAGATCGACCGTCGCACTTAAGTTATGGATGGACAGCAGCGTCGCGCCGAGTATCTCTCCCGCCTTGACGAGGTGACGGATATAAGCGCGCGTGAAGCGGCGGCACGCGTAGCAGCTGCAGCCTTCCTCGATGGGGGAAAAGTCGCTTGCGTACTTCGCGTTGCGCAGCACGAGCCTGCCCGTGCGCGTGAGCGCGGTGCCGTTTCTGGCCATGCGCGTCTGCATCACGCAGTCAAACATGTCCACGCCGCGCGCCACGCCCTCTACGATACAGTCGAAGCTGCCCACGCCCATGAGGTACCGCGGCTTTTCTTCCGGCAGCAGCGGCGTGACGACATCAAGCATGGCGTACATCTCGGGCTTGGGCTCGCCCACGGAGAGCCCGCCGATGGCATTACCGGGGAAGCCCATGGAGGCGATGGCCTGTGCGCTTTCGCGCCGCAGATCGGCATAGGTGCCGCCCTGCACGATGCCGAACAACGCCTGATCCTCGCGCGTTTTGGCATCCTTGCAGCGCTGCGCCCAGCGGTGTGTGCGTTCCATCGCGGCAGCGACGACGTTATAGTCGGCGGGCAGCGCGGTGCATTCGTCGAACGCCATAATGATATCCGCGCCGAGCGCCTGCTCGATCTCCATCACGCGTTCCGGGCTGAACATGTGGCGCGAACCGTCGAGGTGTGATGAAAACAGTGCGCCTTCTTCGGTGATCTTTCTAAGATCGCCCAGCGAGAACACCTGAAACCCGCCGCTGTCAGTGAGTATCGGCTTGTCCCACTGCATGAAACGGTGCAGCCCGCCCGCCTCGCGTATAAGATCAAAGCCGGGACGCAGATACAGGTGGTACGTGTTGGAGAGCAGTATCTCCGCACCGGTATCCTTTACCTGTTCGGGTGTCAGTGATTTCACGGTGGCCTGCGTGCCCACGGGCATGAACACGGGCGTCTGCACGCTGCCGTGCGGCGTGTCCAATCGCCCCGTGCGCGCGAACGTATCAGCGCATTTTGTGTTTATTGTAAAGCCAAAAACCATAATTCCTCCGTTATAGTATCAGCATCGCATCGCCGAAGCTGAAGAAGCGGTAACGCATTTCTGTCGCCTGCTTGTACAGTTCCAGCGTGCGCTCGCGCCCGGCAAACGCCGATACGAGCATGACGAGCGTGGATTCGGGCAGGTGAAAGTTCGTAATCAGCATATCCACCGCCTTGAAGCGGTAGCCCGGTGTGATGAATATGCTGGTTTCGCCGCTGCCCGCGTGCACGATGCCCGCCTCGTCCGACGTGGATTCCAGCGTGCGCACACTGGTGGTGCCTACCGCGACGATGCGCCCGCCGCGCGGGCGTGCCGCGTTGATTGCCGCCGCAGCTTCGTCGGCAACGCAGTAATATTCGGTGTGCATGATATGGCCTTCCACATTAGCGGATTTGACGGGGCGGAACGTGCCGAGGCCGACATGCAACGTCAGCCGCGCGATGATGACGCCCATTGACTCAATTCGTTGCAGCAGTTCCGGCGTGAAGTGAAGCCCTGCGGTGGGCGCGGCGGCGGAACCTTCCTCACGCGCGTACACCGTCTGGTAGCGGGATCTATCCTCCAGCTTTTCGTGGATATAGGGCGGCAGCGGCATTTCTCCGAGTTCGTCCAGCACTTCCTCAAACACACTGGTGCAGGCGAAAGAAACCTCCGTAACCCCGTCTTCCTTCTTGCAAAGTATCGTCGCCGAGAGCTTATCTGAAAAGGCAACGACATCGCCGATGCGCAGTTTTCTGCCCGGCCTTAATATCACTTCCCAGTTGGTTAAGGAGAGCCGCCTAAGCAGCAGAAATTCGCAGACACGCTGCGTGCCCTGCTTTATGCCGAAAAGCCTTGCGGGCAGCACCTTAGTGTCGTTGATCACGAGCACGTCGCCCGCACGCAGGTATTCCATGATGTCCGAGAATACACGGTGCGCTGCCTCATCGGTGCGCCGGTCGTACACGAGCAAACGGGAAGCGTCGCGCTGCGCCAGCGGCACCTGCGCGATCAGGCTCTCGTCCAGCTCATAATAAAAGTCGCTGGTCTTCAATCATTCCTCCGGTATGCCGAGTTTCATCTGCTGTGTATCGCCGCCAAAGGGATAGCCCATGTGCGCGTAGGCGAGCTGCGTTGCGACGCGGCCGCGCGGCGTCTTGTTGATAAAGCCGAGCTGTATCAGAAACGGCTCGTAAACGTCCTCGATCGTGATGCTTTCCTCGTTAGTCGCCGCGCACAGCGTATCGAGCCCCACGGGGCCGCCGCTGAATTTGCAGATGATCGTTTCCAGTATCGCCTTATCCACGCCGTCCAAACCGATCTCGTCCACCTCAAGCCGTTCCAGCCCGTAGCGCGCGATGGAAAGCGTTATGACGCCAGTGCCGTCTACCTCCGCAAAATCGCGGATGCGGCGCAGCAGGCGGTTTGCGACGCGCGGCGTGCCGCGTGAACGTGACGCAAGCTCGAGTGCGGCGTCTTCATCGATGCCGATATCGAGTATGCGCGCCGAGCGGTGTATGATCTGCGAAAGCTCCTCGGGTGTGTACATCTGAAGGCGGTGGATTACGCCGAAGCGGTCCCGCAGCGGAGAAGTCAATTGCCCCGCTCTGGTCGTCGCGCCCACGAGCGTGAAGTGGGGGAGGCCAAGCCGCAGCGTACGTGCGGAAGGCCCCTTGCCGA
>CAZLRM010000135.1:0-1815 GCA_964561895.1 uncultured Christensenellaceae bacterium
TCTTGAGCGACGCCACCTTGCCCTGGCCTCTGTTGTACGCCGCAAGCGCCAGCCTCACGTCGCCAAAGCGGTTCAGCATCTTTTTTAAGTAACCCGCGCCGCCGAGTACGTTATCAAACGCGTCAAACGGGTCCTTAACACCCATCTCCTTTGCCGTGCCGGGCATAAGCTGCATCAGCCCCTGCGCGCCGCAGCCCGATTCCGCACCCATGCGGAACGACGATTCCACCTGAATCACCGCCCGAATGAGGTCCGCATCCACGCCGGTTTTTTGCGAGGCATACTCCACCGCGGCTTCAATTTGCGGGGTAGAGCGGCTCGTGGTAAGCTTAAGATCGGTATCGTATGCCGAGGCAACCGTATCCGTTTGTGCCGCTGCACAGGTATCATCCAGTGCAAGCCGCGCTTCAATGGAACTCAGTAAGTCCGAAAATACGCCCGGGGACGCGCCTAATTTGGCCGCCCCGGTTTCCGCCGCGCTGTAAAATTTCCCAAGCTTGGATTGATAAATACTTTCAACACTCAGCATATTATCTTTATCGGTAATTTTCCGTCATATCTTTAACAACCCTTATTTTTTCACCTCTCCGGAGATCCTTCCGTACCAATCGTAGATGCCCCGCGCTACGTCCTGTATGGGCAACTGTATATCCACCGCGCCAATATTGGCTGCTACCGCTGGCATGCCGTAAACCACGCTCGTTTGCTTATCCTGGCCGATCGTGCTCGCCCCCGCATTCTTCATCGCGAGCAAGCCGTTTGCGCCGTCGCTTCCCATACCCGTGAGCAATATTCCAAGGCAGGAAATCTCTTTGATTTGTGCAATCGAATAGAACAATTTGTTTACGGACGGGCAATGGCCGCTGACCTTTTCGCCCTCGCGGCATTCCACGTAAAATTCGCTGCCACGGCGCTCCACCGTCATTTGCAGCCCGCCCGGCGCAATCAGCACGCGCCCCGGTTTCACCGCATCTTTATCCTGCGCCTCTTTTACTTCCATTGCGCATTGCCCGTTGAGCCGTTCCGCATACAACCGGGTAAATACGGGCGGCATATGTTGTACGATGACGATCCCCGGCAGATCCCTGCCCAATTCCTTCAATATCGTATAAATAGCTTCCGTACCCCCGGTCGAAGCGCCGATCGCAATAAGCTCGTTCCCGCTTGCATGCCCTTTCAGCCGTTTTGAAACAAGTGTCTGTGGTATGCTGTACTTATGCTGCCCCACCCGCGCTACCGAGGCAATCTTGATTTTGATGATCATTTCCTGAATAAACTGCTTGCGGCCCTGATCATCCTTGATATCCGATTTGTTGATAAAATCCACTGCACCTGCGTTCATCGCGTCAAAAACCCGGCCATTGACCGCGCTCACAACCACTACGGGGAGCGGGAACTGCGGCATCAATTGCCGCAAAAACTCGATACCGTCCATGCCCGGCATCTGGATATCGAGTGTCATCACATCGGGCATCAGCTCAATGATTTTATCCCGCGCTTCAAACGCGCTGGCGGCTTTTCCCACCACCTCAATACCCGTATCCGCGGAAAGCTGCGTGGAAATAAACTCCCGCATAAACAGAGAATCGTCAACAACCAGCACTCTAATGTGGTTATCATTCATTGCTACACAACCTTCTTGTAAACCGACGGCATTACAAACTCATAATTTGTTACTCTTTTATCGATCGTTTCCGATTGCCCGATAAACAGATAACCCCCTTTAGCCGTCGCGTCATAAAATTTAGAGATCAGTTTATGCTTGGTTTCATCGTTGAAATATATCATCACATTCCGGCAGAATATCACATGGAA
>CAZLRM010000135.1:1915-5017 GCA_964561895.1 uncultured Christensenellaceae bacterium
GCTTGGTTTCATCGTTGAAATATATCATCACATTCCGGCAGAATATCACATGGAACTGTTTTTTAAAGGGAAATTCGCTTTCCATCAGGTTGAATTTTCTGAATATCACTTCTTCTTTCAGACGCTCATTCACAGTCCATGTGTTTTCCGAAATTTTATTGAAATACGAAAGCCTCCAATCCGGAGGCAAATTTTTAAGGCATTCGCTTGTAAACTCCCCTTTTATTGCGGAAATCAGCACCTTTTCCGAGATGTCCGTCGCCAGCACCTTTGCATCCCATTTAAGCCTTCGTTCGGCGAGAAAATCCGAAAGTATCATCGCAAGCGTATACGGTTCCTGTCCCGTGGAACAGCCCGCGCTCCACGTGCGAAGATCGCCTTCGCGAAGCTTCGGCGCAATTTCAGGCAGTACGGTTTCCTTAAAATACCGGAAGTGTTCCCATTCGCGCATGAAATATGAATAGTTTGTCGTTAACAGGTTCAGTATCTGGCTGATTTCGTTTGTGTTATTAAACGCAAAATCCAAGTAATGGGTATAATCTGTGAAACCGCGTTTCACCAGATAATTATTAAGCCTGCTTTCAATCAGCGTTCGCTTTTTTGTAAGGTTTACACCATAGTTATTTTTTAAGTACTCGGTGAGCCTGTAAAATTGTTCATCGTTGATTCTTAGCATTATACCTTACCTGCGACACAAATGATCAGAGATCGTATAAGATCCCTGATCATTTGGTTGAATATCAGTATTTTCCGAAATCACTTTCGTTCAAAATAATTTTGAGTTTGTCCGGGGTAACCTCTTTTTCAACCTTGCTTACGGTTCTGGGCGCATTGTATCCTGCCGTATTTTTCAACTTAAAGTTGCCGATCATGCTCTTTAAAAGCTCTGCCTGGCTTGAGAGCTCCTCACTGGCCGCCGCGCCTTCCTCAGCCGTAGCGGAGTTCGTCTGCACGACCTGCGAAAGCTGTTCGATGCCTTTGTTGATCTGCGCAATACCGCTCGCCTGTTCGCCCGACGCCATCGAAATACTGTTGAGCAACTCCACCGACTTCTCGGAACCTTCCACAATACTGGACAGCGCGACCGCCGTGTCATTGGCGATCTGCGTTCCCACCTCAACTTTTTGTATGGAGCCCTCGATGAGCGACGTCGTCTCGTTGGCGGCGTTCGCACTGCGGGCTGCAAGGTTTCTGACCTCCTCGGCAACCACGGCGAATCCCTTGCCATGAGCGCCTGCACGCGCGGCTTCTACCGCAGCATTGAGCGCAAGTATATTAGTCTGGAACGCGATATCGTCGATAACCCTGATGATCTTTGAAATGTTAGACGAAGATTCGTTGATCTCCTGCATCGACATCAGCATGTTCTTCATCTTGTCGTTGCCCTCATCGGCCGCATGTTTTGCCTTACTGGCAAGGTCTGTCGCAACGCCGGTACTGGCAGCGCTTTGCTTGATCTGATCGGCAATTTGTGTAATCGAAGCAGACAACTCCTCTATCGAGCTTGCTTGCTCGGTTGCGCCCAATGATATCTCCTGGTTGCCGCATGACACCTGCCGCGACCCGGACGCTACCTGTTCGGCGGCCGTGTTGATCTCAATCAATATGCTGTTGAGCGAACCGATGATCGTATTGATCGAATCCTTAAGCTCAATGAAATCGCCGCGATAATCGGAACTGATCTCAACATCCAGGTTTCCTGTGGCCGCCTCGCTCAAAACAAATGCAATCTCATCGATATAGCCTTTTATCGTATTGATCGTACCGTTGAGCACGTCCTTGATCACGGCATGCTCTCCTTGGTAATTGCCGGTTACGTTGACGTTGAGATTGCCTTTGGACATCTCCAGCAGCACATCCGTGGCTTCGTTCACGGGCTGCGTTACCGCATCAAGCGTTTCATTCAGGCTCTCGACGACCTTGAGGTAATTTCCGCGATGCCTGGATATATCTGCTCTGGCAGAAAGCTGCCCCCCAACTACGGCTTCCGTTAACATCGTCGTATCTTCCACGAGCGCTTGTATCGCTTCACAGATGCCTTTAAACGATACAAAAAGCCGGCCCACTTCGTTTTTGTACTCCCCTTTTATCTGGTTCAAATATCCGGCCGTTTCACCCGCCGCAAGCTGGTCCGCCACCTGAGACAGATTCTTTAAAGGGCGGCTGATACCACGCGATATTAATATTCCAAAAAGCAAAGCGATCACAACCGCAGCCGCCACCAGTATCATCATCACAAGCGTTGTGTCTTTCAAACTTTCAGCCATGCCGGATATACGGCTCACCGCGTTTTCCGTATCGGCCGCAATCGCTGCGCTTGAAGCGCTCGCGCCTGTCAATGCAATGATACCGAATACTCCTGCTCCGCCTCCAATCAGCGCAATCAGCAAAGTAGCGAAAAACATTTTAACCGATATTTTTAAGTTTTTGAACCATTTCACTTGATTCTTACCTCTTTTAACTGATTGCGCTTATTTCCTGTACTTCGTCATCACTGAGCAGCCTCTTGCAGTCGAGCAGCAGTTTCACACCGCCATCCACCTTGCCGATGCCATGAATATACCGGTTTTTAATACCCGTGCGAATATCCGGCGGCGGAGCCACATCTGCATCATCAATCGCCAATACCTCGGACACCCTATCCACAATCAGCCCTACAACAAGCTCCTGCGTGTCCACCACAATGATGCACGTCCTGTCGTTGTATTCGATAGGCTCCTTCCCGAATTTCAGCCGCATGTCGATCACCGGAATGATTTTGCCGCGCAGATTAATGATGCCTTTAATATACTCCGCCACTTCCGGTATCTTCGTTGTGGGTTGCAGCCCAATGATCTCCGTCACATACTTGATCTCCAGCCCAAATACCTCTTCTCCCAGATTAAACGTCAGAAATCTGCCGTGTTGAGTATCCTCCTGCAGATCGAAAAGTTCCTCGTTGGCTTCCATGTGTCGCCCCTCCTTTGTTCATCTTTATAAAAAAATATCTACAAGCAAACCCCGGATGTCATCCACCATTTGAAGCAGATTAATGTTGTCGCTCTGTTCCGACAATATTTCCTGCGCCATATCGTCCAGCCGGGAGTTTACTTTTTTAATCAG
>CAZLRM010000136.1:0-5002 GCA_964561895.1 uncultured Christensenellaceae bacterium
TCAGCCTCAATAACGATCTGTACGGCAGCAGAAGCTATCTCGGCGACATGTGTTTCTCGGTTAGCAGCGGCAAATTACTGTTGGTGAACCATATCGACTTGGAGAAATATCTCTACGGAGTGGTTCCCCATGAAATGAGTAACTCTTTTCCGCTCGAAGCACTTAAAGCGCAGGCCGTTGCTGCGCGCAACTACGCGGTGAAGACCATGGGCGGCTCGGGCAGCTACGATTTAACCGACCTTTCTTCGCAGGATCAGGTCTATAAGGGCTATTCCGCCTCCAATACCAACGCGATCGCTGCGGTGGATGCCACCGCCGGGCAGATCATGAAATATGGCAGCACCATTATCCCGGCGTACTATTCGGCCTCCAACGGCGGCTGGACGGAACTGCCGTACCACCGTTGGGGCGGCGGCGGCGACTGGAAGTATTACAAGATCGACTACGACCCGTATGACACGTATAACCCGTACGATCCCGCCAGTGCCGGCAACAGATCGAGCCGGTACGAGTCGATTCTTTTGCCGGTTGCCATCGACGAGACGCACCCCATCACAACCTCCACCAATCTGGACGGAACGGTCAATTCGGGTGAACTGGTCAAGTACATAGAAAAGAAAATACTGGACAGCGGGAAGCTCGCCGGAGTATCGAGCGTGGACGATTTCACGCTGACCGGCGTTACGGATTTATATACGCATACGTACGATACCGGCAGCAATCAGGACCATACCCGCATGCCGTGGAACGGCGTCAACGATTGTCAGGACAAGGTTGGCGCGAAGGGGTCGTTTACCGTATCGGTGGGCGGCACGTCCACAACCGTAACGGATATCGATCTTGACCTTCGGGAGCTTAAATCGGATGGCGGTTACCCCACGTTTTTTGCCGCGAGCCTTGGGCTGTTCGTTGTGGAGCCGGTGAAGGAGGGCGAAACGACGACCGCCTTCATACTGTCCATGAAGCGCTACGGGCACGGGCTGGGCCTTAGCCAGCGCGGCGCGCAGCAGCGCGCCAAGCCGGTGGCGGACGGCGGCGGCGGGCAGACCTACGACCAGATACTTCAGTTTTATTACCCGGGCACGACGCTAGTGACGCTGAGGCTCAAAGACCCCGTCAACAGCGTAAGCGGCGTGACGATGAACCGCACGGTTGCGACCATAGGGGCGGGCGGCACAGTGACGCTGAGCGCGAGAATATCCCCCTCTACCGCGCTGGAAAAGACCGTGACGTGGAGCTCCAGCAACGACGCGGTGGCGACGGTGGCGGGCGGCGTGGTGAGGGGCGTTACGGCGGGAAAGGCGATCATCACCGCGACGACGGCGGAAGGCGGCTATACGGCGGTTTGCACGGTGAACGTGAAAGCCGACATCATCGTTTCGGCGGCGTATACGGTGGGCCCATCGGGGGTAACGGGCGTAAAGAAGAACACTTCCGTCGCGGCGTTTAAAGGCAACCTGAGCCACAGCGCCGAAAACCTGCACGTTTATGCGGCGGACGGCACGGAGGTGACAAGCGGCAACGTCATTACCGGCATGAGGGTGGCGCTGTTTAAGGACGGCGCGGAGGCGGACAGTAAGACCATCATCGTGCCGGGCGACGTGAACGGGGACGGTAACATTTCGATTTCCGACTATACGCTTGTGCGCTATGACATATTGAGCTTAAAGGCGCTTTCGGGCGTGTTCAAATCCGCGGGGGATGTCAACGGGGACGGCAAGGTATCCATCTCCGACTATACATTGATGCGGTACGATATACTCGGTCTTAAGAGTATCTGATAAAAGTTGAACGAGAGAGGTACAAATGGGTAAACCCAGGAGGCTGCGGCGGTTAACCGCTCTGCTTACGATCATTGCGATGCTTGTGCTCGCGCTGCCCGGAACGGCGCTCGCGGATACCGACGATACCGTGACAATAACGGACACGGCACTTTTAGACGCGCTGCGCACCGCTGCGGGCGTGGACAGCAGCCATGTGCTGACCGAGGGCGATATTGAAGGGCTGGCGGGCGCGCTGGATTTAAGCGGCAAAAGCATATCTGATATCACGGGGCTGCAGTTCGCCACGGGCGTAACGTCGATAGACCTTTCAGATAACACGGTGCGCGACATATCGGCGATTGCCGCGCTGCCGCTTACAACGCTGGATGTGAGAAATAACTACCTTGATATATCCGCGGGCAGCGGCGACATGGCGGTGATATCCGCGCTTACCGGGAACGGCTGCGCGGTGGAATACGACCCGCAGACGGCCATACCCGTGAGCGGCGTATCGCTGGCAGAAAGCGCCGTGATGTGCCCGGGCGACACGCTTAGCCTGACGGCAGCGGTTTTACCGGAAGACGCGGCGAATCAAACCGTCACGTGGGCGTCGGGCAACGAAGAGATCGCGTCCGTCACGGCGGGGGGCCTTGTGACCGCGATTGAAATGGGCGAGGTGGACATCACCGCTACCACAACCGACGGCGGGTTTGAAGCGGTTTGCGCCGTCACGATCAAGGCGGACAAGCTCGGCTCCACAAAGTACAGGATCGCGAGCGGGCGTATCAGCGGCGTGGGCAAGCGCACGAGCGTCAGCGCGTTTATAACGAACCTCACAAACGGCGCGGACGCCAAAGTATATAAAGCGGACGGCAAGGAACTCAGGAGCGGAACCGTCGCCACCGGCATGTCCGTAGCGCTTAACATCGGCGGCACGGAGCGCGACCGCCTCACGATCGTCGTCAACGGCGACGTGAACGGCGACGGGCTGATCTCGATTTCCGATTATACGCTCACGCGCTACGACATACTCTCGCTCAAGGCGCTCAACGGAGCATATAAAATCGCGGGCGATGTCAACAACGACAGCAAAGTATCGATTTCGGACTATACGCTGATGCGCTACGACATTTTGGGATTGAAGTCGATCAACCCGTCCGCACCGACTTTGCCCGCCGACCTGCCCGAGGTCAGCAACCCGAAGATACGCGCGTTCCTCGACATGGCGCTTGCGCAGCTGGGCGACCCGTACGTGTGGGGCGCGGAAGGGCCGGATTCTTTCGACTGCTCCGGCTTCGTGTATTACTGCCTCAAGCAGTCGGGCTATACGGGCTCGCTGTGGCGCACCACCGCGAATTCGTACAGCAAGTGGAGCAATTGGGCGAAGGTGGACAAGAACCAGCTGCAGCCGGGAGATTTGATGTTCTATTTCTCGGACAACCCGAGCGACGGCGACCATATCGGCCACATCGGCATCTATCTCGGCAACGGCTACCATGTGCACGCGAGCTCCGACTACGGCTATATCGTAATCTGCCGCGTGGAGGGCTGGTACGAACGCATGCTGAGCCACGGGCGCAGGGTGAACTGGTAGGACTGGAATTTACAGCATAAAGGGGGAGAGGGGTATGAAAAAATTTATGGCGCTGCTGATTGCGGCGGTACTCATCGTTTCGATGTTTGGGGTTATGACGGCATCCGCAGGATGCAGCATTAAAGGGGACAGCACGGTTTATCCAGGCCAGTCGGTGAAATACACGGGCAAGGCAAGCTATACGGGGTACAGCTTGCTGGGCAAAATAGAGGGTTTCGGAAAGAACTCATCTTTTAAAGATGATAACGGAGATTCAATGGATGCAGTATCCTTATCGGGAAGCGCGTCTATATCTGTTAAAATACCGTCGAACGCAGCGATAGGGACAAAATATACGGTTACGTTATACGGTCAATATGATAACGGCTCGACAAAGGAGTTCAGTGCCACCAAGACGATTACGGTCGTGCCTAAGCCCAAGCCCACGCCCAAGCCCGACCCCACGGGGTGGGAGCTTGCGGAAAACGCGATGATCGATATGGCGCAGGGCGGCAGCTACAACATCGAGATATCGGACACGAAGGTGCCTGACGAAGTGCTCGAATCACTCAGGGAGAAGCAGGCCACGCTCACCGCCAACTTTGGCAGCTACACGTGCATCGTAAACGGCACGAACCTGGGCCCGATACCGGACGATTTGAAGAGCCTTGACCTTGGCATGACGATGGAGAAGGATGCGGCGCTCTCCGCAGCCGTGGGCGGTGCGGACGTCTATCAGCTCCATTTCAACCACTCGGGCCCGCTGCCCGGCCGTATCACCTATAAGTTCAAGGCCGACCAGAACAGCCCCGGCGATACCGTGTACCTGTATTACTACTACGGCGGGTCGGGAGTGATCGAGGGCGTGCAGGAGTGCGTCGTGGACGCCGACGGCTATATCACGCTGAGCATATACCATTGCTCCAGCTATTTCATATCGAAGACGCTGCTTGAAGGCGCGGCGGGCATCGTGGTTCAGCCGACGCCTGCGCCCACGCCCGAGCCTACGCCTAGCCCAACGCCTACGCCCAGCCCAACGCCTGCGCCCGCGGTGGTGAAGGCCGCGGCTCAAAACGAAGGGCTGGCCGTTTCGGCCTCCGGCCCGATGGCGTCGTGGTCCGGCGTGCCGTACGCGCCGCTGATCGCCGCGCTCACGGGCACCGCGCTGCTGTCCATGCTGCTCACGATGCTGTTCACGCGCTCCGGCCTGTTCAAAAGGCGCCCAAAGGTGGCGACGGTAGGATATATCGCGGCCGGCAGTACCGACGATATGGCGGAGCCCGTTTTAGAAGCGCGGATCGATGAGGGCGGCGATACTAGCGATATGGCGGAGCCTGTTTTAAAAGCGCAGGACGATGAGGACGACGATACCGACGACGGGCTGGAATAACCGATACACAAGCATTAGAAAGGGCGGCTGGCAAGCCGCCTTTTTTGCGTAGAAAAGCAGACATGCAGGGGCGGATCAATCGCGTACCGCAGAGGCAGCTCTGCGGGGTGTGCATAAACAGATTATTAATAATAAATTCGATACTATACTGAAAAATATTTTATAATACGTGATTGACAATAGTGTGCATAATACAGTATAATGCGCATGAGGTGAAACGGATGGAAGACATGGAAAGCGTATTTGCCGGTTTGCAGCAGGAACTTCGGCGCGGCG
>CAZLRM010000137.1:0-4862 GCA_964561895.1 uncultured Christensenellaceae bacterium
GGCATGGGGCGCTGCCAGGGCGGCTTCTGCCAGAGCGCGGTGATGCGCATACTCGCCGAACAAACCGGTGAACCGTTCGGCCGGATCACTAAGAAGGGGCAGGATTCCGCGATACTCGCGGAGGAAACCAAGCGGCCGGAAGAAGCGGATACCCATAATGAAAGCAGGGAAGTGTCGTGATGGGGGCCGCAAGGGGTTGGGCGGATACCGTCGTACTCGGCGCGGGCCCGGCGGGGCTCGCCGCGGCGCTCGCCGCGCGGCAGCACGGCGCGAGCACCGTGCTCATCGAGCGCGAGGAGAAGCCGGGCGGCATTTTAAAGCAGTGCATACACGACGGTTTCGGGCTCATCCGTTTCGGAGAAAAGCTCACGGGGCCGGAATACGCGCAGCGATACTTGGACATGGTACGCGAAGCGGGGATACCGCTGTTTAACAGCACGTTTGCCTCGCATATCGAAAAGCGGAACGATATATTTGATTTATCCCTGGCCAGCGCCGATAAAGGCGTGTTCCATATCGAAGCGAAGTCGCTCATACTTGCAGGCGGCTGCCGCGAGCGCACGGCAAAGCAGGTGTCGATACACGGCGCGCGCCCCGCAGGCGTAATGACGGCAGGCGCGGCACAATACTTTGTAAACATACAAGGTTTTTTGCCCTGCAAGCGCTGCGTGATACTCGGCAGCGGCGACATCGGCCTCATCATGGCGCGGAGGCTCACATTGGAGGGCGCGCAGGTGCTTGGCGTATATGAAGCCAAGAGTGAACCCTCGGGGCTCTCGCGCAACATCGCGCAGTGCCTTACCGATTACGGCATACCGCTGCACCTTTCACGCACCGTTACGCGCGTGTTCGGCGAGAACCGCGTCACGGGCGTGGAGATCAGCGAAGTGGACGAAGCGATGCGGCCTGTCCCCGGTACGGAGCAGACCATAGAATGCGACGGCGTAATACTCTCCGTCGGGCTGATACCGGAGAACGAACCCGCCGAGTCACTCGGCATCGCGCTCGACAGCGCTACGCACGGGCCAATCGTCGATCAGAACGGTATGACGCTGCTCTCCGGCGCGTTCTCGTGCGGCAACGCGCTGCACGTGAGTGACCTCGTGGACTACGTCTCCGAAAGCGGGGAGACGGCGGGAACTGCGGCGGCCGCGTATAATGCGGACGGAACGCGCAAGCTGATTCCGGTCGAAGCAGACAAAGACAGTTTTCTCTATGCCCTGCCGCAGCGCATCGACACCGCCTCGGAGAACCTTAGCCCCGTGTTCTACTTCCGTACAAAGAATACCGAAAGAAACGTGCGCGTGCAGCTTACCTGCGGGAAAAGCGTGCTGTTCGAAAAAAAATACAATGTGCTGCGCCCGCCCGAGATGGAGCGCGTACAGATCGGCCTTTCTAATGCCGACCTCGCAGGCGGCTTGCTCTGGACAATGCAGCGGGAGGTGCGCTGATGGAGATCACCTGCATCGTCTGCCCCATCGGCTGCCGCATCACCGTCACCGAAAAGGACGGGCAGTGGGAGGCATCGGGCTACACCTGCAACCGCGGGCGCGATTTCGCGATTCGCGAGGCGACGAACCCCACGCGCAGCCTCACGTCCACCGTGCGCACGGCAGACCCAAAGCAGCCCCGCCTGCCGGTCAAAACCGACAGCGAAGTGCCCCTGCGCCTTATCCCCGAAGTGATGGCGCAGCTCAATTCTGTTATCGTTCGCTCCTCCGTACGCATGGGCGATATATTGCTTCCCAACGTAGCAGGCACGGGCGTCAACATCGTTTCAACATGCCATTTTGAAATAAGCGAGGAGGTTTGAATATGGATGGGCTGATACTCTCAATCGACTGCGGCACACAGAGCGTGCGAGCGCTGATTTTCGACCATTCCGGAGAATTGCTGATTAAGGAAAAGGTGGAGTTTGAACCCTACGTTTCGACGCAGCCCGGATGGGCGGAGCAGAATCCGGAGGTGTACTGGGAAAGCGCGTGCAAAGCCTGCCAGCGCCTGAAGGCGGGTGCGCCGGATCACTGGGCAAAGATCGCAGGCGTTGTGGTGACAACGCTGCGCGATACCTGCATCTGCCTCGATATGGACGGCAAGGTGCTGCGCGACGCCATCGTGTGGATGGACCAGCGCATGGCCAAATGCGAACAGCCCTTAAAACCCCTCCACCGCGCGATGTTCGCGCTCGTCGGCATGACGCGTACGATCGAGGTAGCACGAAAAATCACCAAGTCCAACTGGCTGCGTGAAAACGAGCCGGAAATATGGAAAAAGACCGCCAAGTACCTCCTCGTTTCAGGCTTTTTCGCCTACCGCATGACCGGCAAATATGTGGATTCGGTCGCCTCGACGATCGGACATATCCCGTTCGACTACAAAAAAAAGCGCTGGCCCGGCCCCTCGCACTATAATTGGGACGTGTTTGGCATCCGCCGTGATCAGCTGCCCGATCTCGTACGTCCGGGTGAGTCCATGGGCGGCCTCACCGCGCAGGCGGCAGCGCAGATGGGCCTGCCGGAAGGCCTGCCTGTGCTCGCGGGCGCATCAGATAAAGGCTGCGAGACGCTGGGTACCGGGTGCCTCGCCCCCGACAGCGCCAGCATCAGCTTCGGCACCACCGCGACGATACAGACCACCACAAAGAAATATCTGGAGCCGATCACGTTTATGCCCTCCTACATGGCCGCGGTGCCCGACCGCTTTAACCCGGAGATCCAGATCTACCGCGGCTACTGGATGATCAGCTGGTTCAAAAAGGAGTTCGGCGACCGCGAGGTGACCGAAGCACAACGCCTCGGCGTGCCGCCCGAGCAGCTGCTGGATCGTCTGTTGGGCGAGATACCGCCCGGCTGCGAAGGCCTCATGCTACAGCCCTACTGGACGGCGGGGCTGCGCTCGCCCGAGGCCAAGGGTGCGATCATCGGCTTTTCCGATGCGCATACGCGCGCCCATATTTACCGCGCCATCATTGAGGGCATCAACTTTACGCTGCTGGACGGCATGCATAGCATCGAGCGCTGCACGAAGGCGCACACGCAGCACATCATGGTATCGGGCGGCGGCTCGCAGAGCGATATGATCTGTCAGATCACCGCCGACATGTTCGGCCTGCCCGTACGCATCATACAGACGCACGAAGCCTCCGGCCTCGGCGCGGCGATCATAGGCTACGTAAGCACCGGCGCTTTTGCTTCCTATGAGGAAGCCGTCGCGTCTATGGTGCACTATGAGCGCGTGTTTACGCCAGACGCCGTGAACGCGGAGAAATACAGCAACCTGTTCACGCAGGTCTATAAGGACATCTACAAGCACCTCCAACCGCTTTACAAGCGGATGGACCGCTTATCCCGGCAGTAAGCCAAAGAACGAGTTTACATCGATATCACACACTCTCGGAGGTACGCCATGTCAAAAAAGCGCAGCGATGAATTCCGCCCCGACTGGTGCAAGCAGGCGCCGCCCGCGGGCTCGTATCGTTCTATTTTGAAGTGGGGCGCGCCGGATGCGTTCAAGCACCCCAATGCGCGGCTCTACCGCCTCATGAAGCAGACGTTTTGCATGACGGACGACGACTTTAAGACACCCGTCAGCACGGGCAACGAGCCGGTTCAGTTCAACAGGCCCATCGGCCTCACCGAAGCGCAGATCGAAGCGTTCCGCGGAATCGTCGGCGCGGATAACGTCAAGACCGACGATTACTCACGTCTGCAGGTGGCTTACGGCAAAACCATGCTGGACGCGATGCGCCTGCGCGAGCATATCGTTGAGAACATCCCGGATATCGTGCTGCACCCGCGCGGCAAGGAAGACATCATCAAGATTGTGGAGTACTGTAATGCGCAGTTCATCCCCGTCTATGTCTACGGCGGCGGCTCATCCGTGACGCGTGGCGTGGAATGCATGAAGGGCGGCGTATCGCTCGACATGCGCGTACACATGAACAAGGTCATCCGTTTCAACGAGATCAACCAGACCATCACGGTGGAGCCCGGCATGATGGGCCCCGATCTTGAAGCGGCGCTGCGCGACGCACCCGCGCGCTTTGGCGCGAAACGCGCCTACACCTGCGGTCACTTTCCGCAGTCTTTCGAATATTCCGCCGTGGGTGGCTGGATCGTCACGCGCGGCGCGGGGCAGAACTCCACCTACTTCGGCAAAATCGAAGACATCGTGATCTGTCAGGAGTACGTCACGCCCGTCGGCATCATTGAGACCAGGGAATACCCTGCGCTCGCCACCGGCCCCTCCATCGACGACATCATGATGGGCAGCGAAGGCGCTTTCGGCATACTCGTCTCCGCGACGCTGAAAGTATTCCGCTACATGCCGGAAAACCAGCGCAGGTTCAGCTATATCTTCCGGAATTGGGAGGACGCACGCAACGCCGCGCGAGAGATCATGCAGGGGCAGTTCGGCTTCCCGTCCGTGTTCCGCCTGTCCGACCCGGAGGAAACCGACGTGATGATGAAGCTCTACGGCGTAGAGGACTCCCCCATCAACAGAATTCTCACACTTCGCGGCTTCAAGCCCATGCAGCGCTGCCTGTTTCTTGGATTCACGGACGGCGAAGCGCGCTTCACGAAGGCCGTCAAGCGCAACGTGCACCGCATCTGCCGTAAGTACAAGGCGATGTATACCACCGGCGTTGTGACCAAGGCGTGGGAAAAAGGCCGCTTTACAGACCCGTATATGCGCGAGGATTTACAGGACTACGGTATACTCATGGACACGCTTGAATGCACCGTGAACTGGGAACAGATGGAGCAGGTACACGAGGGCGTGCGCGCTTTTTGCAAAAGCCGCCCGAATACCATCTGCATGACGCACATGTCGCACGTATACCCGCAGGGCAGCAACCTCTA
>CAZLRM010000138.1:0-4845 GCA_964561895.1 uncultured Christensenellaceae bacterium
TTGCCTTTGTTGTTAATCACTTTGCCACGGCCTCCTTTCAAATATTATGTCAAACAACGTTGACATTATATCAGCATCCTTATCAAAAGGGAAGAAAGTTATTGTTACATTTATATTACCTTTGCTTATGGCATACTCATCGCGCTCTCCTTGATATGATTATTTTACCCCAATACCAAAATGAGGACATTTTAAAGGATGCCGCGGCGGACAGGATGCTCCGGAAAGAATACCCGAAGCAGATATTCGTCGAGTACCGGAAAAACAATGCCGAAGATTTCACCGAAGACTTTATATAAGCGGCAACAGAAAAGGTGCTGTCAAGCAATAATACCTATCGCGCATCCAACAATATATTGACGAATGCAATTATCAGATGCCAAGTAGGGGCGGATATTATCCGCCCGCTCATTTCAAGACAGCCCCATTGAATCATGTCCTGATATCATCAATACCCCACGGCGATTGCCGCTATCAGCAGAACGACGGAGAGCGCCATCACGATGAGCTGCAGGCCTATCGTGAAGCGGAACCACTTGGGGTAGCTCACGGTGGTAAGACCCAGCGCGATGAGCAGCATCGCGTTGGTGGGATACAGCACGTTTAAAAAGCCGTCGCCGAGTACATAGGCCAGCACCACGGGCTGCCCGCCGATACCCGCGAGCGCCGCGAGTGGCACAAGCAGCGGCATTACGAGGAACGCCTTGGCGGAGGCCTGCGAGACGAACAGCTCCAATACCAGCACCACCGCGTAGATCAGCAGTATGCTCACGAACGGGCTTAAGCCGCCGATCGCCGCGGAGCAGTAGGAAAGCAGCGTATCCTGTATGCCGCTGTCGAGTATAATGGTGTACACCGACATCGCCAGCGGTATCAGCACGATGCCCGGCGCGATATCGAGCATGCCCTTGAAGAACGTTTTGGCGATGCTTCGGCAGCCCGCGAGCTTCGCACCCACAGTGGAAGCGATGATGAATATCACCGCGATCACGATCATCGAATAGTCCGCGAGGCCGATGAAGGAAGCTGAAATGAGGAACGCGAACATCAGCGCGAGCAACGCGCCTACGAATATGATGGGCGCGTTTTTGAACTTTGCCGCTTCCGCAATCTGCTCCGGCGTCATGCTGAATTTCCCGCGGCGCTCCGTGTCCTCCGCGTACACGCGCGAGGCCTCCGGGTTCTTGTCGAGCTTTTTGGCATAGCGGATGAGGAACAGCACCAGTAATCCGTATATGACCACGAAAAATATGAGCCGCAGCCATGTGCCGCTGTAAAGCTCTACGCCCGCAAGGTTCTGTGCGACGCCCACCGAAAACGGATTGAATAGCGCCGCCGCGAAGCCAAAGCTCGTTGCCAGCAGGCTAAGCCCCAGCCCCATGAGGCTGTCCCAGCCGAGCATGAACGATAAGCCTACCATGAGCGGTATCAGCGGCACGATTTCTTCCAATATGCCGAAGAAAGACCCGAGGCACATGAACACGAACGAGATCACCGCGATGAGCAGGTATTTGCGTTTGTGCATCTTTGCGGCGATACGCGCGATCACCGCACGCAGTATGCCCGATTTGTCGAGCAGCGTGAACGACCCGCCGATGAGCAGTATGAACAGCATGATCACGATCATCACGAGGTTCACATCCCCGCCCGGCGCAAACGATTTGAACACCGCGAGCACGATGTTATAGACGGGATACTGCCCGGCCTGCCCCGTCGCCTTATAGGTATCGGGTACAATCACGCTTTCGCCTTCGGCGTTGGTTTCGTATGTATACTGCCCCGGCGGCACGAACAGCGTGAGGCAGTAAGCCGCTACGATAAGTACGAATATGATCAGCGCGGCAGTTAACAGGCTTTTTTTGTTGATCTGGAAGCTCGAGTCATTTTTAGTCATAACGGCATTCTCCTGTCCGTCGGTTTATGGTATAATTATGTGGTAAATGAAGATGGTTGTCAAATTATAATATTGTATAAAACAGCGAACGGAGGGCATTATGGGCGATTATCCCAAGCGCGCGAAGCTGCTGCTGCTGCTCGATTATCTGAAGCAATTCACCGACGAGCAGCACCCCAAAAAACTCAGCGATATACTGCAATACCTCTCGGAGCAGGGCGTCGAGGCGGAGCGCAAGGCGGTCTACGCTGATATTACGCTGCTGCGCGACCTCAGCTGGGATATCGTAAAAACCACCGACGGCGTCGCGGCGTACTTCTTGGGCGAGCGCCCCATGGAGCTTGCGGAAGCCGAGATCTGCGCGAGCGCGGTATCCGCCGCGCGGTTCATCACGCAGAAAAAAAGCGAGGAGCTCATCGGCAAACTCGGCGGGCTGTTTTCCGACGTGCAGGCGGCGCAGTTTAAAAGCCGCATGGAACTGGCGCGCACGCAGAAAACCAAAAACGAGGAAATCTACTACAACATCGACAAGATCGTACGCGCGCAGAACGCAAATAAAAAAATATCGTTTTTGTACTTTGAGTACCTGCCCGACAAGACGCTGCACCTGAGGCGTGACGGCCGCCGCTACGAGGCAAGCCCGTATTCTCTGATGTGGTTTGAGGATGCGTACTACCTCGTATGCAACATGGACGGGCATGACGATCTCGCCCACTTCCGCGCGGACCGCATGACGCGCGTGGAGATACTCGAGGCATCGCGCCGACCCATTGCCGAGGTTTCCGAATACAAGAACTATATCGACTTCGACGAGTACCATCGCAGCGTGTTCTTCATGTTCGGCGGCAAGCCGCAGCAGGTGCGCATCCGCTTTGCGGAGGGCCTTGCCACGGCGGTGTTCGACCGCCTCGGTATGGGCGTGGACGTTTCCAACGCGAAGGACGGATTTTTCACGGTATCCGCGAACGTGCGCGTCTCCCCCGGCTTTGTCTCTTGGCTCACGGTGTTCGGCGATAAGGCGGAGGTGCTGTACCCCGAGAGCCTGCGCGAGGACATGAAGCAGCTCATCGCGTCGCTCGCGGGAGTGTACCAACCATAGGGTTTAATAGGCTTCCCCTCGAGGGAAAACCTAGAAATACTTAAAGGTAACAACTATGATCCGTCCCGCACTTGCTTCCGATTTCGACGCCGTATACCCGCTGTTTGAACAATTGTGGCCGGGCAAGCCGATCGACCGCGAAGCGCTATACGCCGTATTTGCGAGCGCCGCCGCGTCTGAAACGGATGCGCTGCTGTGCCTGATAAGCGAGGGGTGCATCGTGGGTTTCTGCGCGTACGCCGTCGTCAACAACCTCTGGCAGGAGGGGCGCATCGCCTACGTGTACGCGCTAGTGGTGGACGAAGCGTGCCGCGGGCAGGGATACGGTAAACAGCTCATGGACGAGGTGATATCGCAGTCGCGTGGTATGGGGCTAAAGCGCGTGGAACTGGATTCCGGCTTTCATCGCGCGGGCGCGCACGCGTTTTACGAGAAGATGGGGTTTGAGAAGCGCGCATTCCTGTTTTCGTATGGGTTATAACATCACCCTCATCCGGTACTGCGCGCCCGGGGCCTCCGGAAAGCGTAGCTTTTTCGGGTGGATACACCTTCCCCCAGGGGAAGGCTTTTCGGTCATTCCGGCTTTCCGTTCGCCTGCAAACGGGCGCCGGACGATAATACCCGCCCCTGCATTATGGATTTATCCTCTGCGGCTGATATACTCCTTCTGTTCGCGGTCAAAGTCCGATTTCTCTTCATCTGACTGAGGCAGCAGCGGCGAAACCTGTGCTTTGCTGCCATCGCCGGAGAGCGCGACGAACGTGAACCGCGCGACATTGGTGACGATCACCGCACCCGTCGCAAGGTTTTCCGCCGACGCCGTGACTTTTACCTTCATGGACGTACGCCCCACCCACACGAGCTTGGCCTCGATACTCACCATCTCGCCCAGCCGCACCGGGTGCTTGAACTCCAGCGCGTCCACCGCCAACGTGGCCACCTGCGTATTGGAATGGCGCATGCAGCAAAGCGCTCCCGCGACGTCCATCCAATGCATAAGCTGCCCGCCCAGCAGATTCCCCAGCAGGTTCGTCATACCGGGCAGCACGAGTTCGGTCATCACCACTTTGGTTTCATCCGGCGTTTTTGCATTGGTTGTTTTCCTATTCATTGCAACTTCTCCCAAATCTCCTGACCATCCGGTGTATTCATAACACTGTCTGGTATCCGTCGTGTTTTTTTACAGAAGAAATATCCGAAATGGACATACAAGAACGCCATCAAGATACCTGAACTTGAGCGCGCCTCAGACATCACTGCTTTTCGATATATTGCTTCGCTGACCACCGTATGTTGCCCGTGATTGTTGATAACATATTGACCATTATCAATCCTAGGTACACCTCCAAACGACATACCGGACATGAATATAAACATGAAATATAACACGATAATGATTCCTGCAATCACAACCCATGGGTTAAGGTGCACTTTTATCTCTGACTCACCACGCTTTTTCCCTCTGCTAGCACCACTCTTGATATTTTAATCCATGATGAGCAATCCTTGGAACAGAAACATCGGAAGAAAAAATACCTCTATGTATACTTGCGGAAAGATCAAAAAATACGAAAGAATATGCAACGTTAACAATATCCCCAGCAACGCAAGACAGGTTATCCACAACGTGCGATAGCTGAGTTTGATTACGCTATGGGTCTCCACAATGGCGTTACGATTATCCATAAGTCTCTACCTACCTCACAAACTTCGCGCTTTTGACGGGCTTCCCGATGACACCCTCCAAGTACTTGATCAGCAGGGGCAGCAGCTTATCCGCCGCCGCTGCGCTTAGCTTCACTTCCTTCATGTCCTTGGGCAGCACGGCCGCCATGGATACGAGCGCGTCGGC
>CAZLRM010000139.1:0-4804 GCA_964561895.1 uncultured Christensenellaceae bacterium
AGTTTTAAAAGAGATTATGGCTATTAGGTTAAGTCAGCAAATCGCAATGGGGCTGACAGCGTTACTGCAAAAAGCAATATATCGAATATTCCGCAACCCATGCCTCTGCGGTTGAACCGGTAACAATACTCATCCAAGTAGCTCTGTAAATGCTTTTTGCCTAAGCCGTGGAAAGTCCCAGATACAAAGGCTTTTCGTTACTGACTATGATTTGCAGCCATTTGAGCATATCCGCGTCCGCATCAAAAACCTTTGACCGCACTGTTACTGGGACTCCCATAGTGAGTGGATTCACGAATTGACGTTGGATGAGAGTTTCAGTCTGATCGACAACCTAAACTTTAACGGAATCGTTCGTCTAAGCATCAGCGGTGGAGAACCATTATGTGAATACGATAAGTTACTTAAGTGTGTAACTTATGCCAGATAAAAAGGCTTGCACTCGATCCGCTACAAATGGATATCTGCGTAAACGGGCACCGGATAGGAATCGAAAAAATAAAGAGAATAAGCTATGAACTATATTTAAATAATAAAAAGAAGTTTGAAGTGGTGTAAGAACGAAGATGGCGGATGATGTTATAACCCAAGAACTTCATTTATGGCCGGAAGACAGGGCGCCGGATTCCGTTATGGGTTGCACCCGCTGTGAATTATGCCAGCATAAATCACGGATTATTTGGGGGGAGGGTAATCCGCAAGGCAAAGTAATCATAGTACTTGACAATCCCGGGCGCAGAGAAGATAAAGAAGGGGTACCGTTTGTATGCGGAGTACGTGAAACCATTCAATCAGCGGCGCAAATAGTCGGCTTCAATCAAAACGATTTATACGTCACGTTCATATTAAAGTGCAGGCCAAAAAGGGCCCATAATAAGGAAACAGCGCAAAAAACCTGTATAAGCTATCTAGAGCAACAATTAAAAAACAACAGATATGTTGCGGCCTTCTGCATGGGAGATGTGGCTGTCAAATCATTTTTCGACGATCAGGAGAAATGCGTTAAAGATGAAAGAGGTTCATGGCACCAGATTCGAGGTTTGCCCACTTATGTTAGTTACCATCCTTTTGCTGTAAGGAGAAGGCCAAACCTTTACAATATCTTTATTAAAGATTGGGAAACAGTTAAGAGTTACGTTGATAACGCTATGCACGCAACAAATATTTTGCATGGGTTGAATCGCTTATAAACAGAATTGCGGCAATTTGCGGTAAGTGGTGACACGTAACTTTTGGGGGATGAGGAACTGCAGAGGTTCTTTGCCCGCGTATTTTGAAAAACGGAAACAGTTATTGGTATAAGAAGTCAGGCGGTCATTTTCTTCCTTGCGGCAATTAAACCTGTCGATGATTGATTCCCGTTTTAATGGAGATAAGCATCGACCGCGTTTTCGCATTACCCTATTGCCTAGGCACAGAAGCGGCAACGGGTTCCTGACACTTGCCGGCGGCGGGGCCGTCACCTTCGCTATGATGAGGCCAAATCATAACTATCGGTTTCGCATCATGGAGGATATGAGGGTATGTCAACAGCGCAGATTTTCTGCAAAAGGGCATCGCCTATGCATGGCTATTGCACACAATATTTTTATGGTGTATAATAAATGAAATCATTACAACTCTGTATAATCAACAAAGTAATAGCATTTACTGCGCAATAGGTGGTGCTTTCAATGAAAATTACATTTGAAAAAACAAAGCAGCAATTAAAGAAAAAGAAAATTAGTCTGTCGCATCAAAGGTTGAAGGTTTTGGAATATCTTACCCAAAATCGTTGCCATCCAACTGTAGAGCAGATCTTTACCGAGCTTCAAAAGGATATACCTACGCTATCAAAAACTACTGTATATAACACTTTACGGGTTTTAGCGGAAGCGGGGCTGGTAAGGGTCATCACAATAGAAGACAATGAAGTCAGGTTTGATATTAACACGAATGATCACGGACATTTTAAGTGCGAAGCCTGCGGTGCGATATGCGATTTTAGTATTGATACAGATTTGCTGGTCTCCGAAGATTTAGAGAATTTCAGGATTAATGATAAGAACGTGTATTTCAAAGGTATTTGCCCGGGATGCCTTTGAAATAAAAATGAAAACTCATGACAGGGGGTTCAAATATGATACTGAATCAATGGTATGCGATACTTCCGTCAAAGTCTGTAAGGAAAAATGAAATAGCGGCTGTAAAAAGACTCAATCTGGATTTGGCATTATTCAGAAACAGCAAAGGCGAGATTTGCTGTGTTGTTGATCAGTGTACGCACAGAGGGGCGGCGCTCAGCATCGGCAAAGTTACTGGAGATTGTATCCGGTGTCCTTTCCACGGGCTGGAATTTGATAAAAACGGCAAATGTACATTCATTCCCGCGAACGGAAAAGCGTCAACCGCCGACATCAGCCGGTATAATGTCAGGCATTATCTTGTAAAGGAATTGAACGGAATCATTTATCTTTGGTATGGGGAAGCGGGAGAAGCGACAGAAAAACTGCCGTTTTTTTACGATCAAGTTGATGAATCTTATTCTTCCGGCGAAATCGAAGATCACTGGAATTCGCATTATTCACGATGCATTGAAAATCAGCTTGATGTGGTTCATGTTCCGATCGTGCACTACAATACTATCGGCAGAGGCAATAAAACCTTGATCAGCGGTCCCAAGGTATTGTATGAGAACGGCATACTGCAAACCAGCGCAAACAACGAAGTGGATAACGGACAGAAGCCGAAAGCCCCCGATGAATGCGTTATTAAGGATACAAACCTCAATTTTATTTTTCCGAACATATGGCTGAACCACATAAGCTCAAAAATAAAAGTTTTGATCTATTTTGCTCCGGTAGACGATGAAAATACAATACTTTACATTCGGTTTTATTGCAAACTAACAAAAATCAAAGTTGTTAACAGCTTAATTGCCTCCTTGGGCAAATTTGCAAATAAAATTGTTGAACGTCAGGATAAGCGCGTCGTCATTACACAAAAGCCTAAGGCGTCTTCTTTAAAATCGGGAGAAAAGCTGGTTGTAGGAGATGGACCGGTTATCATGTATCGTAAAATACGCGATGGATTAAAAAATCCACAGTAATAACAGATTAAGGAGGCAATGAAATGTCGAAATATGTATGCTCTGTTTGCGGCTACATCTATGATGAAGCTATGGGTATCACTGAAGCGGGCATTGCGCCGGGCACATTGTGGGGGGATATACCCGGGGATTGGGTATGTCCAATCTGCGGCGCTGCAAAGGCGGAATTCGAAAAACAGGGTGGACCATCCAAGCCTGCGGAGAAGAAACAAACATCTGTTATTGAGGCGTTCCCGGATATGAAAGAGATGTCTCCGACACAGATGAGTGCACTTTGTACAAATCTGGCACGCGGCTGTGAAAAACAGTATAAGCCAGAAGAAGCGGCCTTGTTCAATGAACTGGCCGGATTCTTTAAGACGGCATCAGCACCAGCCAAGGATCCGGATTTCAACACGCTGATTGCTTTAGTTGAAAAAGATCTTGACGAAAGTTTTCCAAGCGCCAGTGCGGTGGCATCCGATGTCAAGGACCGAGGTGCGCTTCGTGCTCTGGTCTGGAGCGAGAAAGTTACACGAATTTTAAAGTCCCTCCTGACCCGGTATCAGAAAGAGGGCGACGCGATGCTCGAAAATACAGGTGTTTATGTTTGCACCATCTGCGGCTTTGTCTACATAGGGGATAATCCGCCAGATATTTGTCCGGTTTGCAAGGTTCCGAATTGGAAATTTGAGAAGATTGAAGGGAGGTAATGAGAATGGCTAAGAAATACGCAGTAAGGAATATACGTTTATGCACCAAGGACTGCTTGTGCCTCTATGTCTGCTCTACCGGTGCAACGGATACAGAGAACAGCATCATAGATGTTTCAAAGTGTATTGGTTGCGGAGATTGCGCAGAAGCCTGCCCTTCCGGTGCGATTTCCATGGTACCTTTGGAGTATCCGCCGCAGCAGCCTAAAACCGAAGCGGTCGCCAGCGCACTGAAAGCACTGATGCGCAGCAAGTCGGAACAGGAGAACATCGCTGCTGATTTGCCTGGAAAACTGGCTGCCGCCATTGAAAAATCCAATCATATTATGGCGGAGGATCTCATCCGTGAAGCAGGATATATGCTTCCGCAAAGCAAGAACGCTCAAGATTTTCTGCGGTCGATTGCCGGGCAGAAGCAACCGGAAGGTTTTCCAAAAGAAGTTGTGGAAAAACTATTAGAAGCTCTTAATAAAGATAGGGAGGATGAAAAAATGAGTGAGAACAAAACACTTGATAATTTAATGGAGGCGTTTGCGGGAGAATCTCAGGCGAATAGAAAGTATCTGGCGTATTCCAAAAAAGCTGAAAAGGATGGGAAGATCAATGCAGCTAAGCTGTTTAGGGCGGCATCGGATGCTGAAACGCTGCATGCTTTAAAGCATTTTGAAGTTGCGGGTAAAATCCACTCAACAGCTGATAATCTTAAAGATGCGGTCGCGGGAGAAACCCATGAATATAAGAATATGTATCCTGACTTCGTGAAGGAAGCCGACGCGGAAGGAAACAAAGCTGCGCTGATGTCCTTTACATTTGCGATGAAAGCGGAAGAGGTTCATGCGAAGCTTTATGAGGAAGCATTGGAAAACCTTGACGAGACGGAAGAAGTATTCTACTATCTTTGCCCGGTCTGCGGAAACATCGAAAAAATGCGGCCGGAAAAATGCAGTATCTGCGGGGTTCCGGGGGATAAATTTATACAATACTAAGGTTGTTTGTAGAGTTGCATAAAGCGGTAAAACGTGGA
>CAZLRM010000140.1:0-4766 GCA_964561895.1 uncultured Christensenellaceae bacterium
GTGAATATTTCTCCGTCGGGGATGTTGTTCTCTCCCGCGCAGATGATGCTCGGAATACCCTTGATGGAGAAGGAAAGGTCTGTGCCCGGCCCTGCGATGCGTACGCGGTCGGTGCGCTCCATCAGTTCTTTAAGCGGCAGCATATGTTTTCCCATTTGCGCGTAATCGATGCAGGACACGTCGATGATGAAGTCACAGAATTCAGTGTAGGGCATGCGCGCCTTCTGTGCCTGCCCGATGGTAGGCCAGCCGAGCAGCACCCATTTTTTGTGGTTGGTCACAATGTCGCTCCACGGCTTGCGCACGCGCGAACGCATCTGCATGATTTCGGGGCTGATATTTGAAAACTCCGCGTCGTTTTCCTCCGAATTGATCGATATATAAGCGTCGATGTCGCCAAGCGCGGCGATGTCCCAGCCGGTTTCGATGCGCTGGCGTTCCTCGGATGTGCGCTGCGCCACCCAGCGCGATACTTCCTCATCGTAGAGCCGCACAAAAGGCAGCAGTTCTTTTTCGTACGCCAGATCGATGAGCTCACGAATCAGCGGCTTCGCGGCAGCCGGGGCTGATATCATGAGCTTTTCGCCGGGATTCATCTTTAAGCTGTGCTCCAACAGGTTCTTTGCGAGTACCTGTAATCTTAAGTCCTGCATGTGTTTTCTCCCTTTCAAAAGTATATTCATACTAGCACACAAATAAAGCCTATTCAATGCTGCTGCCACTGTGCAGCGGTGTTTTTAAAAGCGTCTTTACATACATAGGCCGGCCGCTGCGCGTATGATCCACGCTTGATTTTTATGTACCGATACGGTATGATGTAACGCGAATACAGTGGCTGAAAACCGGAACAGGCTGCGAAATTCAAAGGTAAAAATATTGTTGATAATCAGCCGTATAGCGGTTATAAACGCAGCAAATTATATAAAGGACAAATTGTGTGATGACTATAGCGTTGGGGAGCGACCACGGCGGTTTCGAGCTTAAAGAAGCCATTGCAGCTCATTTAAAGCAAAGGTGCCTGGAAATTAAGGATTTTGGGGTATACAATACGTGCGCAAGCGATTATCCCGACAGTGCGGTATCGGTCTGCGATGCGGTGCTTGCGGGTGAAGCCGACTTAGGGATATTGATATGCGGCACCGGAATCGGTATATCGATTTCCGCGAATAAGATCCGCGGCATCCGCTGCGCGCTCTGCGGCGATGTATTCTCCGCGAAGATGGCAAGGCTGCACAACAACGCGCAGGTATTGGCGCTGGGCGGGCGCGTCGTGGGAATCGGGCACGCGTTGGAGATTGTGGACGCGTTTTTGGACACGCAGTTTTCGGGCGAGGAGCGCCATTCGCGCCGCGTAGATAAGATCATGAAGCTGGAGGGCAGGTAACTCCTGCCGCTCCTGTTTTATATTTGGGGAGGGTAACATGGGCAGACTGGTCGTAATGGATCACCCGCTGATACAGCACAAGATATCGCTGATTCGGGACAAGCAGACGGGAACGAAGGATTTCAGGGAGCTCGTAGAGGAGATCGCGATGCTCATGGCATACGAGGTGACACGCGACCTGCCGCTTAAAGAGGTGGAAATCGAGACGCCCGTATCCAAAGCGAAAACCAAGGTGATCTCCGGCAAGACGATCGGCATTGTGCCGATACTGCGCGCGGGGCTTGGGATGGTGGACGGTATTTTAAAGCTTGTACCCGCAGCAAAGGTAGGCCACATCGGGCTCTACCGCGACCCGGAGACGCTGCAGCCGGTGGAATATTACTGCAAGCTGCCCGAGGATGCCGCCGCAAGGGATCTCATCATCGTTGATCCTATGCTGGCCACGGGCGGCAGCGCGTGCGGCGCGATCACGCTCATTAAGGAACGCGGCGTTAAAAACATCAAGCTCGTATGCCTGATTGCCGCACCCGAGGGCATCGCCGCGGTGCAGAAGGAGCATAGCGACGTGGACATCTTCGTGGCTGCGGTAGACGAGCGGCTAAACGACCATGGATACATTGTACCGGGCCTTGGAGACGCGGGAGACCGGCTGTTTGGTACAAAATAGCCCGGAGAGGGATTATTATGGCATTGGAAGTATTAAACGAAATCAAAGCGGCCGAGGAAGCGGCGATCGAAACACGGCGCGTCGCGGCGGCTGCGGCGAAGGAATCTATAAAGCTCGCGGAGCAGGAAAACGCAGCATACCGGGAGCAGATGATCGCCGAGGCGAAGAAGCGCGCAGCGCAGACGATTGCCGAAGCGCAGCGCGTTTCAAAAGAAAAGCTGGATGCGCAGCAGGCGGAGCGTTTGCAGGCGGCTGAGGTGCTTAAGAAAAGCGCCGCGGTAAAGCTGCAGAGCGCCGCAAAGGCCTGCGTAGAGAGGATACAAAAGTAACATGGCGCTGTTGCAAATGAAAAAAATGGCGCTGATCGCACACGCTGCATCGAGAGCCGCCGTGATGAAAACGCTGCAAGAAATGGGCGCGGTCGAGATTACTTCGGCTGGGCAGGAGGAGCTGCGCGCCGCGTCTGCGCCGGAATCGCTGCCCGCGCTGGAAGGCAGGCTTTCCGATGTGCGGGAATCTTTGGCTTTGATTAATAAATATGATGAAACCAAAGCGGGGTTTTTGACGCCCAAGCCCACTATATCCCTCAGCGATATTAAAGATATGAGCGAGCGCTTCGCCGAGGCGGACAAAGCGATATCCTGCATACAGCATTATCTTGAAGAAATAAGTGAGCTGAAGTCTCGGAAGCAGAGGCTGCTGTCGCGTATTGCGCAGCTTGAGCCTTATGAGAATTTCGACGTGCCGCTTCAAAGCGTCGGCATAGGGCGCTATACCACCTCGCTGCTGGGTACCATTCCCAGCACCGCAGCCGAGAAATACGACCAGATATGCGAAAGCTATGCGGATGAGGCTTATTTTGAGACGATAGATAAAGCCTTTCTTTCGATATATGTCGTGATGCCGCTTGATATTGCGGAGAAGCTGACGGGAGAACTGAAATATATCGGATTTACCGAGGCATATACAAAGGATCTTCTTGGTACGCCCAAAGACCTCATATTTGATTACCGCAGCGAGTGCGAAGCGATAGAGAGCGAAGCCGCGGAGCACGAGGAAAAGGCGAAGAAGTTTGTGGACGACAAGCTTACGCTGCAGACGGCAGAGGATTACCTCGTGAACGAGATCGAGCGCGAGCGCAGCATCGAAAAACTGGGCGAAACGGGCGAAACCTTCATGCTGGAAGGCTGGCTGGTCGCGGAGAACGAGGAGAAGCTGCATAAGGCGCTGATTGAAGCTGCGCCTGAGGCGTATATCACACTTCGTGATCCGCTGGATGAAGAAATGCCGCCTACGGCGATCCGCAACTCCAAGCTGGTTACGCCTTTCGAAGCGGTTACGGATATGTATTCCGTGCCGAATCCGAGAGGCTTTGACCCCAATAAGGTTATGTCCGTGTTCTATTTTCTGCTGTTCGGCATGATGATCGGCGATGCCGCGTACGGCGTCATACTGTCTATTGGCGCGTATATCGTGCTGCGGCTTAAAAAGCCAACGGGTATGTTTCGCAAGGTGACGACTATCGTTATGTACGGAGGCATATCGACGCTGTTATGGGGGCTGTTTTTCGGCACGATATTCGCAATCCCGGGCATCCCGGCGGTGATCAATCCGCTGGGCGAGGAGGGCGGTGCGATGAAGCTGCTTGTGCTGTGCCTTGCGGTAGGCGCGGTGCATCTGACAGCGGGACAGATCGTCGGCGCTTACATACTGATCAAGCAGGGCAAGTTTTGGGACGCGGTGTTCGATAAATTCACGTGGGTTCTGTTTATGGCCGGGGCAGGGATGCTTGCGCTGGGCGGGACGGTGGGCTCTGCGGGGCTATACATCATGCTGGGCAGTCTGGCGGTTGTGCTGCTGACCGCGGGAAGAAGCCGTAAGGGCATATTTAAAAAGCTTATCGGGGGCTTCGGCGCTTTGTACAGCGGCGTAACGGGAAACTTAAGCGATCTGCTCTCCTACTGCCGTTTGTTTGGCATGGGGCTTGCCACCTCGGTCATCGCGATGGTGTTTAATACTATCGGCGGGCTTTTCTTAGGGCCGTGGTACGGTTATATCATCGCCGCGGTTGTGCTGATCATCGGTCATGTTTTCAACATCGGGATCAACGCGCTGGGCGCATTTGTGCACACCGCAAGGCTGCAGTTCATTGAGTTTTACGGACGGTTTTTTGAGGGCGGCGGACATGCGTTTGCACCGCTTGGCATCAAGCTGAAAAATTTTCGGATTGAAGGATAAGTATCCAGTCCGCTTTATGGCGGTTATAAACAAAAATACTGATGGTGATAAACCATAACGGAGGGAACAAATGAGTGACCTGAATTTTTTGGGCGAATACACCGGGATGATCATTTCAACGCTGGGTGCCGTAATGGCGGCGCTGTTTGCGGGAATAGGCTCGGCAAGAGCCATGAACTTAGTCGCGCAGGCGGGTGCGGGCTTCGCCGCTGAGAACCCCGAACGTTTCGGGCAGGTGCTGGTTCTGCAGCTGCTGCCGGGCACGCAGGGCGTTTACGGATTGCTTGTGGGCTTTTTGATACTGATAAACAACGGCGTAATCGGCGGGGAACCTATATCCGCTGCGCAGGGTATCGTATATTTTATCGGTGCACTGCCTGCCGCCACGGTGGAATATTTCTCGGCGATCGCGCAGGGCAAGGCTGCAGTCGCGGGTGTCGGGCTTCTGTGCAAACGCCCGGATGAACAGGGCAAAGC
>CAZLRM010000141.1:0-4675 GCA_964561895.1 uncultured Christensenellaceae bacterium
GCCTCCCCCTTAGAGCTTGATCTCTATGTCCACGCCGGAAGGCAGATCCAGCCGCATCAAAGCGTCGGTCGTCTTCGATGTGGCTTCCAAAATGTCAATCAGCCTTTTATGCGTCTTGATCTCGAACTGTTCGCGCGAGTCCTTATACTTGTGCGGCGCGCGCAGTATTGTGACAATTTCTTTCTGCGTAGGCAGCGGAATCGGCCCCGAAACCTTCGCGCCTGTGCGCTTCGCCGTTTCGACGATTTTGCTCGCCGACTGGTCGATCAGGTTATAGTCGTAGGCCTTCAATTTGATTCTGATCTTCTGAGTCGCCATGTTTCTCCTCCTTACGCTTCGCGCCCAGTATACACTCAGCCGTGTGTGTCGTATACTCTTTTTCGCGGCTTTTCTAAGCCGCGCCGGACGTTGTCCTTGTTTTGGACGGACAGTCCGCGGAAATTACCCGGAAGCGTTTTCTCCGGCAACTTCCCGCTTCGCTCTGCCACTGCGCCTTCTTCAGCGCAGCGTTAAGATTATATTACAGTCAAATATCAAATGCAAGCGTTTTTTTGTCGAGCGCCGCAAAAAACTTTTGCTGGCCTGTCTTGCGCGCAGAACATTACGATTCTATCGCGTTTCCTTTGGTTTGTAAAACAAAAATCCGGCATATCTAGGCCGGATTCCTGAATAAATGATATATTTTTTATGTTAAGCCTCTCTTAAAAACCTTCCAATATCCTGTCCCTCCACCATTTGATCAATTTCACTTTTCTCTCGCCAATGTAGAAGGGCCGCGGCTCTCCATCCAATATCATATAGTAGGATAAATCGTCCCTTTTTACAAATTCCTCTTTTATTACCTTGTTATCGACAAGCTCCAGTATGACCGTGAGCTCAGCAGCGCCTCCCTTGTTTTCGGGATCGTACCCTTCGGCTGTCAACGCCATGATGTTCACATACAGTGTCGTGAAATCCACGATATTGACTGGGTTCCCCAAATAAGTGAATGCATCTTCTTCCTTTTTTGAAGCGTCTCGTTCAAACTCGACAACAGAGCCGCCCTCAATAATTGTGACCTTATTGATATTTCCGATCGCCACGCTCATAGGGGTCTCATCCAGAAAATTAGAAATGTTGAATCTGCGGGGGTCAAACGCCTCCAGAGAAAGCGTATACACCTCATCGCTTTCGTCGGTTTTTATATATATAATTTGTTTATCCTCATCAATCTTGCCAAAATAAACAGCCTGCATGCCTTGTTTTTTATCTCCGAGTTCCAGCGTATAGGCGGGATTATCCAGCCCGTATTGACTCAGGTCATCCGGGTTTTCATCAATAAAATCCTTGATCTTCATTTCGAGGATATCGCTGATCATCTCCTCCACGGCGTCGCCTCGTGCTTTTCCCTCAAAAGGTTCCGAAATGTTCCACGCGCCCGAATCATCACCGATGAGCATAAAGTCGCGTATATTCTCCCTGGCCAAGCCGACTCGGTCAATCGAACCGGTATCCACCGAAAGTAACGTTCTGTCTCTGAATTCGCTGACAGGGCTCAGAAAATTTTCGACGTCATAGGAACCCAGAATATAGATTTGCTCCCTTATCGAATCCTTTGCATAGTACTGAACCCGGGATGCAGTCATTTCTCCGATAAAAAGCGTATTTTCAGTGCCGTCATCCAGCTTGAACGTAATGACAGCCCGTGGCTTGTCAAGCCCGTATCTTTGCAGGTCTTGCGTATCTTCTTCCAATACTCTCGAAGCCAGAAAATCCTTCAGCCTGTTCTCCAGCCTGCTCACCGCGTCGGGATTAATCGTGTACTTGCCGGGTTTAGCCATCGTCCAGACGCCTTTATTTTTAACAAAAAGAACTTCGACATCCCCCGAAACGATATGAATCTCCTCAACCGCATTATCCTCATAGCTGTAAAGGGTTCTGTTCTCCTCTAAGGGCTTTTCCTTATTGAGGTAGACGAGCGTGCCAACAATGGCTCCGATCACCAAGAGGAGAATAAGCGCAATCCAAACCTTTTTCATTGATGTCTCCTTCGCAGCCACACGACGAGGCCTGCCACAAACGCGATCAGCGGTATGATCAGCACCGATATCGCCATAATGACAATATAAAGCTCTCCCTTTACGAACATCGTGTTGGTGTTGATCGATTTGGGCCTGATGGAGATTGAATCGTCCCTCTCTTCTACCCAATTCAACGCATTCATCAGAAAGTTGAAATTCCCCTGGGTATCGATATACTCATTATCGACAAACATTGCATTGCCCACCACAACGATCTTTGTTTTATCGTACCTTAAGTCAGTGTTATCCTTCGAAATTGCTACAGCCAGCGTCGCAGGCCCCGCAATGTCTTTGTCGGTCTTTGCAGGCGTAGCATCTTCCACATTATACCTTATCCATGATTGGTCGGAAGTCATTAAAAGCGTTTCAACCGTCACCGTCCGATCCACCTCGTTCATAATTTCCAAGTGGCATGAGAATGGTAAAAGTACAAATAACCTGTCGGTATTCAGCTTTTCGACAATGCTTTGCTGTATGTTATAGTAGGGAACAAGAAACATCTTGTTATTCGCAAAGAAGCTGTTGCTGTCCTCCTCCACAACGAAGTTGTTGGTATATTGTACACCATAATTCTGCAGAATACTGTTGAAGTTCGGTAACTGCTCGCTCTGCCCGATGATATCAAACAGAATAATGATTCTACCGCCGCTGAAAAGATAATCCTTGAGCAGTTCCTTTTCATTATCGTTCAGGTCTTTCTGGGGAGACACAACGATAATGGCATCCGCATCTTCGGGAACCGAACCTGTTTTCAGTATGTTCAGGGTTTCAACTACATGCGCTTCCCCTTCAAGCCTTGCTTTCAGCGAGGAAAGATCGACATTGACATCGGGTTCCTTGTGCCCTTCTAAAAAGTATACTTTGGGAAGATCCCGGGATGTAACGTATATAATGGCGCCTGTAAACTGCTGTTCCCCGTTGAACGTTTTGCCATAGGCAAAATCGTTTAATAAATAGATGTCCGATTTTTTTATTTTCTTGATTCTCCCGCCGCTTTCAAAAACAACGCTGCCGTTAGAAATGCCCTCGTCATTTTCATCATATTTTTTAACCGCTGCAGGATTTTTATCCGCGTCCACATATTCGACTTTAACAAAACCATTGCCGAACTTTCTGTACTCGTCCAAAAGCACTTTTACCGTCTGGTCTTCCGAGCCTTCCTCAAAGAAAGCAACAATATTGATTTCGCTGTCAAGACGGCTCAATACGTTTGTGGTCTGCTCGGACAGCGTAAAGATTTTCTCCGCAGTCATATCATAGGACCATGGCAGCATATCGGCCAGTATATTAATAAGGAAGAGTATTGCTATCACCGCCAGGATAATAAAGGCGGAATTTAGCTTCTTAATAAAGGTCTTGTCCTTGAAGAGTTTCTTAACGTCAATCTTTCGCATGTTTCTTCCCTCCCTTGTCCTGCTGCTTGCTTGTAACCACGACGATCGCAAGGAACACGAATCCAATCGCAAAACTCAGATAATATACCAGTGGCCCGATCTTCAATATTCCATTGGCAAATTCTTCGTACTTACTGAGTATTGCGAACCAGGCGATAATGCGTTTTATGAACGCAAACGGAACGGCGTTGGAAAGCAATCCGATAATCATAAACCCGAAAAGGAAGGCAAACCCGATAATCGCTGATGTTACCTGGTTGTCGGTTAACGATGATGCAAACAAGCATATCGCGATGTACGCTGCTCCCAGCAAAGCAAACCCGAAGTATGAACCAATGATCGCTCCAAAGGATGTCTTGCCATAAATCAGTATAAATACAGCAAATACACCTGTAGCGCACAATGTTACAAAGTATACGAATACAGCGGCAAGGTATTTCCCAATTACGATCGAAGGTATGGAAACCGGGGATGTAAAAAGAATCTGATCGGTAGCCATCCTTTTTTCCTCTGCCAGCAGCTTCATGGTCAGAATGGGAAATATGACGATGGATACGTAATTTAAAACGCCAAACATCCCGTATATGTCCCCTTTGGCACCGTACAAATTATAGACTGAAAAAACGATTCCCGATAGCAGCAGGAATATTCCCATAAATACATAGCCGAAGGAAGTATGAAAATAAATAGACACCTCTTTTTTAAACACAGCAAGCATAGCTTATTCAACCTCCCTAATGTCTTTGTCCTCGGATGTAAGCTGCAGGAATATATCTTCCAAACTGACGTCAACAGTTTTTATTTCATGAATCGGATACCCTAGTTTGGCCATTGTGAAAAAAAGCGGGGTTCTTACATCGGCATTTTTTTTGTTTTCAACAATGAAATCCGAAAAATCAGCATTCATGCTTTTTGTATTTTGACTCTGCTCAACGTTGATTACCCCGTCGATTCCCCTGATCGCATCGGTAATCTTTTGCGCCGGCCCTTTGATTCTTGCTTGAAAGCTTTCATTGGAGGTTAAATTCTTTGCGAGGTTTTGGGGGGTATCGATCGCCGCAATCTCACCTTTATTGATGATGATCACCCTGTCGCAGATCATACTGACCTCGGGGAGTATATGAGAACTCAATATAATAGTATGTTCCTTTCCGAGGCTTTTGATCAGCGTGCGTATCTCATGAATCTGCTTGGGGTCAAGCCCTACCGTCGGTTCGTCCA
>CAZLRM010000142.1:0-4655 GCA_964561895.1 uncultured Christensenellaceae bacterium
AGCCCCGCGATGCCCACCACCGCGATGAGCACGATGTCAGGGTTGCCATAGGTGCACGATTCAAGCAGCCCGCGGATACCGTAACCTACCTGCGTTCCTTTAGGCAGCGCTTTCTCAAACTCTGCGTCTCCGCCGCTTCCTGTGAGGCCAATATATTTCACGCCGAATTTAGATGCAAGTTCAGTAAGTTCCACGCTGCTTTTGTGCGCCGTCATTGACGTTACGCAAAAGCGCTCCGGCTCTCTTTCAATGATGTCCAGCGCCTGCCTCCCGATAGAACCAGTAGCGCCGAGTATCGCAATCTTCTTCATCTGCCTCCTTTAGTGCACAAACATATAGTAAAAAGCGCATACGATCGGGCTCACAAATATCACGCTGTCTAGCCGGTCCATCGCACCGCCGTGCGCGCCCATGAGGTTGCCATAATCCTTGACGTTAAACTGCCGCTTGATAATTGAAGCGGTCAAGTCTCCCACCTGCGATAGTATACAGAGCACCGCGCCGAGTATCGCGTACATGTATACGGGCAGCGCATTTTCCTTGCCCAGAAAGAAATCCTGGAACAGTATACCGGTAAGCAGCACGCACAGCAAACCGAACACACCACCCACGATCGCTCCTTCCACCGTCTTTTTGGGGCTGATCTGCGGCGCAAGCGGATGCTTTCCCAGCAGCCTGCCGCCAAAATACGCAAACGAATCGGTCATTGCCGCACCCACAAACGCAAGTAAAAACATGAACCGGGAAGCCATCACATTTTGAATGCAGATGATCACGATCAAAAAGGCATAGAACAGCCCCGGATAGATCAGCGCGTACACCGTACGGATGCCGTCCTCTCCGGTGCGCTTTTTAATCACCAACACTAAAAATGTGGCCATCACCGCGAGCACGAGCATTACCGCAAGCGCCCAAAATCCGCCTGCGAACCGCCAGATTTCGCCCACATATTCGTAGACCGGCCATGTGAGCGCTGCGAAAACGTAGCCGACAATTTTAACGGGTTTCGCACCGTCCGCCCCCAGCATGCGCATCATTTCAAACATGCAAAAAAGGCCTATCAGCGAAACCACGATACGCGCGAAAAGCCCATGGAACCAGATCACGCAGAATAAAAGGCCTATCGCGGGTATTGCAAACAGTATTCTTTTGCCCAAAATAAGTCCTTTCTATTACACGCCGCCAAAGCGCCGGTTTCTTGAGGCATACGCCGCAAGCGCCTTTGCGTATTCCTTCTCGTCGAAGTCCGGCCAAAGCGTATCTGTGAAATAAAGCTCCGCATACGCGAGCTGATATAATAAAAGGTTGCTGATGCGCGCTTCGCCGCTCGAACGGATCATCAGGTCAGGATCGGGCTGTCCCGCTGTATCGAGCAGCGATGAGACGTAGGCCTCGTCTACCTCGTCCGCGTTTTTACCTGCGGCAAGCGCCTTTTTTACGGCGCACGCAATCTCCTGCCGCCCGCCGTAATTGATCGCCATATTGACGGTGAGGCCGGTGTTGCCGCTCGTGGTATGCTTCGCTTTCTCGATTTCACTTCGCACTTCTTCCGGCAGACGGTTAAGGTCGCCGAGTGTCAGTATGCGTACGTTCTTTTCATTGAGCTCGGCAATTTCCTTGCGGATATACTCCAGCAGCAAGCTCATCAAAACGCTGATCTCCTCCGCGGGCCGTTTCCAGTTCTCCGTCGAAAGCGCGTAGAGCGTCAGGTATCTGATACCGATATCGCTGCTCATGCGGATGATGGTACGCACGCGTTCCACACCCGCGCGGTGCCCCGCGCTGCGCGGCAGCATGCGCCGTTTTGCCCATCTGCCGTTGCCGTCCATAATCACCGCGACGTGCTGCGGCAGTCTTTCGCGGTCTACGTCCGCGTACACGTCTTTTGCATTATTTTTACGCCTGCCGATCAGCAGGCTTTCGATTTTACCCAAGGTTCCCTATACCCTCATTTTGAAATGCGCAACCGTAATTTCGATGCTATTGTTGCCCAGTTCGCGCACGCGTATAACCCGGCTGCTGTCCGCATCCGGCACGCCGCGCAAGGAAGAATACGCTACGCGGTGCACGGTCAGGCCGCGCTCTTTACACAAGCGTTCCGCTTCCTGTGCGTCCATGCCGATGAGATCGGAGGTCATACCTCCATGATTTCCTTTTCCTTGTCTTTCACGATGCCGTCGATTTTCTTGATATAGTCGTCTGTCGCTGTCTGGGCCTCCTTTTCGAGGTCATCGCAATCATCCTCGGTGATTTCGCTGTTCTTTTTGCTCTTTTTAAACGCCTCGTTCGCGTCCCGGCGGATGCTGCGTACCGCCACTTTGCTCTCCTCGCCCTTCTTATGGATCGTTTTGGCGAGATCCTGCCTGCGCTCCTGCGTTAGCTCGGGCAGCACAAGGCGTATCACCTTACCATCGTTGCTCGGATTGATGCCGAGATCGCTCTTCTGGATCGCCTTCTCCACGTTCGAAAGCATCTTCTGATCCCACACCGATACGAGCAGCATGCGCGGCTCCGGCGCGGAAATGTTGCCAATCTGCCCAATGGGTGTGGGCGTACCGTAATAATCGACGAGTATGCCGTCGAGCAGCTGCGGGTTGGCCCTGCCGGCGCGCACGTGAGAAAGCTCCTTCTTCAGCGCGGCGATCGTTTTTTCCATCTTTGCTTTTGCGCTGTCCAGCGCTTCATGTTGGATCTGCATTTTTTACCTCCCGTCGTTTTATGGTTTTGATTTAATCATGGTGCCTATTTTTTCTCCGCAGACGACGCGTTTGATACCGTCCGGGGCATCAAGCCCGAAGCACGCGATGGGGATATTGTTGTCCATGCACAGCGATACCGCCGTGGTATCCATCACGCCCAGTCCCTGATTGATCACGTCGATATAACTGATGAAATCATACTTCTTCGCCTCAGGGTTTTTCTTGGGGTCGCTATCGTATACACCGTCCACGTTCTTGGCTAAAAGTATGAGCTCAGCCTCGATTTCCGCCGCGCGCAGCGCCGCCGCCGTATCGGTGGAGAAGTATGGGTTGCCCGTGCCGCACGCAAATATCACGACGCGGCCCTTTTCCAGATGCCGCATCGCCCGGAGGCGAATATACGGCTCGGCGATCGCGCGCATCTCGATCGCGGTCATCACGCGCGTCTGCATATTCTTGTTCTCCAACGCGTCGCGCATCGCGAGAGCATTGATCACGGTGGCCAGCATACCCATGTGGTCGGCAGTTGTGCGGTCCATACCAACGCCGCTGCGCCCCCGCCAGATGTTGCCGCCGCCCACGATGATGCCCGTCTGCACGCCCATCTTGGCGACCTCGATCACCTGATCGGCTACGCCGCCCAGAACGTCGAAGTCAAACACGCTGTCCGCGCCGCAAAGCGCTTCACCGCTGATCTTGAGTATAATCCGCTTATACTTTGGCTCCATAGGCACATCCTTTCAATGATCCGCCCGCGACTTTGTCGCGTGCGGGTTGGTTCGCGCGTTCCCCATCTTTCCGTTGCCCTCCTCGAAGGCGGCTCCTTCGGAGGGCATGTTACCGTTCGTGTGCTTTGCTTTATTCCGCATGCGACAGAGGCCGCATGCGGTTTGGTTCTTACACACTCCATCTCTCCGTTGCCTTTCTCCAAGACGTCGTTCGAAAGGCATGTTACCGTTCGTGTGCTTTGCTCCGTCTATCGGGCGGGTACTATCCACTCCTGCAGATGCCCGCAGCGAACCACCGCTGCACCCGCAACCCCGGCCTTCCTTGGAAGGCCGACGCGAAGTGCCGGGTAGGGCCAGCCATGCCGTACCTATTCTCAATGCAGCCCGTTTTGAAAAAGGGAGAGCCTATGCTGCTCTCCCATATGCCCTGCTTATTTGCCAGTCTGCTTCAAAACCTCTTCCGCGAAGTTGTCCTCTCTCTTTTGCAGCCCTTCGCCCATCTCGTAGCGCACGAACCGCCTGATCTCTATCTTTCCGCCCAACTCCGCGCCCTTTTCGGCAGTGAGTTTCTTAATGGATTTCTCAGGATCCTTCACGAACGCCTGATCCACGAGGCAGAAGTCCTTGTAGTACTTCTGTATGCGTCCCTGTACCATTTTTTCGACGATGTTTTCAGGCTTGCCTTCGCCCAGCGCCTGCACGCGCAGTATTTCCTTCTCCTGCTCGAGCACGCTCTGCGGAACTTGCGAAGCGTCAAGATACAGCGGATTAGCCGCCGCGATCTGCATCGCGATGTCGCGCGCATAGGTCTTCAGCGCCGCATTGCCTATAGCCGCCGCGCTGTCGCAGCCAATCTCGACCATTACGCCAATCTTGCCGCCCATGTGGATGTAACTCTCCACGAGCCCTGTTCCCTCAACTGCGTAGCGCGTAAAGCGGCGCACATCGATCTTCTCGCCGATCTCGCCGACCTTTTCATTTACAAAAGTCGAAACCGTCTTGCCTTTGTCTTTTGCATACGGCTGTGAAAGCAGTTCATCTACATCTGCAGGATTCTTTTCCCAAATGTGTTCCGCAACGTCTTTCACGAGATTTTTAAACAGATCTGTCTTGGCAACGAAATCGGTCTCGCAATTGATCTCCACGAGCGCGCCGCCGCCTGCAGCGAGGAAGCTCTCCACGATGCCTTCCGCCGCGATACGCCCCGCCTTTTTAGCCGCCGAGGCAA
>CAZLRM010000143.1:0-4617 GCA_964561895.1 uncultured Christensenellaceae bacterium
GTATCGACGGGGATCACGCGGTAAAGCCCGTGCTTGTAATCCACGAAATTGACATGGATGGTTTCCGTGATGGCATACACGCACTGCTCCGATATCACCGTCTGCACATCGTATGAGGTAATCTCGTAGCCGTCGCTGGCATTTGCTTTCGCCTTTGGCGCACCAGAAAAGAACACCGTGATGATTGCCGCACAGGCAAGAAACAGAACAATACCCTTTTTCATGGCTCCTCCGTGGCCGGGAACCGGCTTTCAGCTCATAATGTAAACACCGATATTAACAAAGGTTAACAGATCAAATGCATCATACAGCAAATCCCACTTCGCCGTCAATATCCCCAAAAGGCAATACCGCGCTGAAGAGGCATATCGCCGCGCTGCGCTGCATAAGTTGTAAATACACCATTATCATCGGGAGGATGCGATAGCAATCGTGAAGTGGCGAAAAATTACCGTGCGGGAAGGCGAAACGCTTTCGGACATACTGCGCAAGTCCGGCGCGAGCTTTCCAAAGCTTCAGGCGCGCAACGCGCACTGCAATCTTTTAGACCTTCGGCCCGGCCAGCGGCTGCGTATACCCTGCGCGGCGTTCCCGCGCGCATACCGCCTTCGCAAAGATGAGAATGTATACACGCTCGCGCGGAAATTAAGCCGCAGCGTTGCCGCGTTGCTTAAAGCCAACCCGCACCTGCTCCCCAGTGAGATCCGCCGCGGCGAGCGCATCGCTCTGCCGGAGGAATAGGTACATGCAGCGCGCGAACAAGTGCCGGTTGGGACATCTACTGGCGCTGATGGAGCGTCGCGGTTAATCCTACTGTATGCAGGCAGCCCGGAAGCCGCACTCTATATCAAACCCGCTATCAGGTCAGCCGGTCCACCGGTCAGGCGGCAGTGCCCAAAACAATGCAGGCCGGACTGAATCCGGCTTTAAACTCTCTGGATAGTTGTAAAAAATCAGCGCAAACTAGCTTTAAACGAATGGTCCAGAAGGAGGAAGACAATGGACATCCCAAAAATACAGGTGGACTGCACCGTAGACAACTGCAAATTTAACAAAGATCACCTCTGCTACGCGCACAGCCTGAAGGTGGACGCGATGAGCGGCCACCACGCGGACACGAGCGACGGCACATGCTGTTCCACATTCATCGACAGGCATTAACTAAGCAGTAAAAAACTCTGCCAAAGGACGAACGGTACAGCCGTTTCACTTCGGCCGCTGACAAACTTCGTTTGCCGGCGGTTTTTATATGCATTACCCATCTTTATGATTGCCTTTCTCAAGGGCAGCCTTGCAGAAAGGCATGTTTCTATGTGGAATCCACAAAGTTTTTTTAGTATTGAATCAAGCATGAAACTTATCGCTGCGCGGATTGAAGCGTAAAACCGGCGCAAAATAAATACCGGCGAACGTTTGTCGAAAGGGGATGAAATCATGGAAGCGCCGAGAATGCGCGTAAAGTGTGGTGTTGAAAACTGCAAGCATAATCAGGGGCGCATGTGCCATGCGGGAGACCTGGAGGTCAACGCAATGGGCAATCACAATGCGCAAACGAGCGACGGCACGTGCTGCCAGACGTTTATCAACAAGTATTGAGCCAGGCGACATTTCCGATTCAAACGCAAATCGCTGGCGCCGGTTTGGCGTCAATACGGGGGGAGCACAGCTCTCCCTCCGCGTTTTGTTGCCTATTTTAAAAACATGCGGATCAGTTTATCCTTCTGTGCCGTGAACGGTGCGTAGCGCATCGGCATATCAATCCAGGTCTTCTTATCCACAATACTCTTATAATGTGTAAACGTATCGAAGCTTAACTTACCGTGATAAGCGCCCATGCCGCTCTCGCCCACGCCCCCAAAGCCCATCCGGTGCGTCGCAAGGTGGATAATTGTATCGTTGATACAGCCGCCGCCAAAGGACACCGCCTGCACCATGCGCTTCTGCAGCGCCTTATTTTTCGTAAACAGGTACAGCGCAAGCGGCTTGGGCTGCGCCTTAATCGCTTTAACCGCGTCATCAATATCGGTGTAAGTCAATATCGGCAGCACCGGCCCGAATATCTCTTCGCCCATTATCGGTGAGGCTTGGGTAATCCCATCCAGTACCGTGGGCGCAATTTTAAGCCGTGCTTTTTCCGTTTGCCCGCCAATCACGGCGTTCTCGCCCTCCATAAGGCCCGCGATGCGGTCAAAGTGCTTTTCGCTGATGATGCGCGGCAGGTTTTCGTCGTCGATACCGCCCGGATAAAACTCGTGGATGGATTGACGCAGCGCCTCGATCAGCGCGTCTTTTTTACTTTCATGCACATAAAGGTAGTCGGGCGCGACGCAGGTCTGGCCCGCGTTAATGTACTTGCCGAACGCGATGCGCTTTGCGGCCAGCGCGATATCCGCCGTCTCGTCGATGATCGCCGGGCTCTTGCCGCCTAGTTCTAAGCTCACGGGCGTCAGGTGCTTCGACGCCGCCTCCATCACCGCTTTACCGACTGCGACGCTGCCCGTGAAGAATATATAATCGAACTTCTGCTGCAGCAGATCGGCGTTTTCCGCGCGGCCGCCCGGCACCACCGATACGTATTCGGGCGGAAATAAGCCCGACAGTATTTCGGATAGCGCCTTAGATGTTGTCTTTGAGTAATTGGAGGGCTTTAATACCGCCGTGTTGCCTGCGGCAATCGCGCCTACCAGCGAGTCTATCGAGAGCAGCACCGGATAGTTCCAGGGCGATATAATCAGCGCGCTGCCATAAGGCTCCGGCCAGACAAAGCTTTTAGCCGCGAACTGCGCGAGAGGTGTCGCTGCTGTACGCGGACGTATCCAACGCGGCAGATGCTTCAATATATACCGAATCCCGTCACGGCACATTCCGATCTCCGTCATGTACCCCTCACTGTATGATTTTCCAAGGTCTTCGCGCAATGCGGAAAGCAGCTTGTCTTCATGTACGATGACGGCATTCATTAACGCTTTGAGCGCGTCTGTGCGAAATCTCAAATCAAGCGTCTTTCCGGTGTCAAAGAACGCCTTTTGTGCGGCAACGATTTCGCTGATATTCATAGTCTGCCTCCTTAAAATGGTTTGCCTGATGACTGCGGTCAATTTCGCGGCATTCAATATCTTTTTGCACCGGATACCACGGGTTCGCTCCGAACAACCAATACGGAGCAGGCAGCGCCCCCCTCCGTGTTATTACTGTAACGAAATATACGATTCCTGCAATCGGCAGCAGCAGCTTTACGAACTATTATCTGTATCAGGGCAAAATTAAAACAGAAACGTACCCTGCGGCACATTTCTGTAGGAAAACCGTATTGATTCATCTTTCGGCTTTACACGGGATTACGCGGCTTTCAGCGCAGGCAGTACCCGCCCAATGTGCTCAGCGTTTCCTTTTCCTTGAGAATGACGTCGTAAAGGCTGATACCGAGCGCGTTGCATAGCGATATCAGGTAAAACAGCGCGCCGCCGATCTCTTCCTCGACTGTCGCACGGCAGTCGTCGCACAGCTTGCCCTTGATCTGCGTGGACAAGAGTCCCTGCAATTCTTCCACGCGAGCCTCACCCGGAAACGACTGCTTCTTACCGTCAATACCGATACAGCCGCAGTGCGTCACCGCCTTCGCCACCGCGCGGTTGACGCGCGCGGTGCTGGTCTGCACCTTGGACAGTATATCGAGTATACTCCGGTTGCGCACCAACAGCTCGCTCACCACGTTTTGAAAATCCTCCACGAGTATGTCGTTGATCGAGTTGCCCATATACGCCCCTTTCATCTCCTCATCTTTATTGTCTATATTATATATCGTGCCCTGCTTTTGTCAAAGGCTGAATTTTGTCGCTTTATGAGATATGTTTTACTCGCAGCTGCAGCCGAAGCACTCCTTCAGTACTCAATGCCCTTCCTCGCTCTTTGGCCTTCGCTGTAGTAGTGCTTGATTTCGCGCATCTCCGTGACGAGATGCGCCGCACCGAGCAGCGATTTTGGCGCGTCCCTGCCCGTGAGCACAATCTCCGTACCGCCGCGCCGTGCGAGTATATCCAGCACCTCGTGCTCGGCAAGTATGCCGCACGCGATTGCGCCCATCGCCTCGTCGAGCACGATCAGTCCGGCCTTGCCCAACCATCCTTCGATGATACCCAGCGCGCGGACGGCATCCTCCCTCGCCTGCGCTTTTTCTGCCTGAGTCATATCGCGAAAGAACTTCTTGCACTCCGAAACGCGCAGATATTCCACGCCGAGCTTTTGCAGCGGTACCGTCTCGCCCGACTCTTGCCCTTTGAGGAACTGCACGAACTTGACGCAAAGCCCCTGCCCCGCCGCGCGAACCGCCAGCCCGACGGCCGCGGTCGTCTTGCCCTTGCCGTCCCCTGTATAGATCTGCACATAGGACTTCTCCATAACGCCTCCCGCATTTATATTAGAATACCATATACTCCCGCTTGAATTCAACATTCTGTATGCAGCATGCGCGATTTATGCTATACTGTGTCAGAAAGGAAAACGTCATGGCTTTGACATTCATACCGCTTTTTTCCGGCTCGTCGGGCAACGCTTCGCTCGTGTGCTCCGGGCGCGTTAAAATACTCATCGACGCGGGGCTTTCGGGCAAACGCCTCG
>CAZLRM010000144.1:0-4602 GCA_964561895.1 uncultured Christensenellaceae bacterium
TTCCTACGGCGGAAACGACGATGGTGGCTGGCATCGTCTCGAATTCAGAAGTATTGAGCCGTTCAAGCAGAGACAGTCCGTCGGCTTCCGGCATGATCATATCCACGATCAGCGCATCGGGATTAACCTCCTTGATCATTGCCGCAGCATCGACAGGGTTGCCGCAGGATCCCACTACCTCCACATCATTTTTTGCACTAAAAAATTTGGTTAATGTTTCATTTAGCTGTACATTATCTTCGATGATGAGTAACCGTATCTTTTTTTCCATTGCCCAGGCTCCTTTCGTTATTTAATTCAAAATTTGCCCAGACCCCATGCGAAAAATGAAATAATGTGTCGAAACATACCAAGATAACAAATAATTGTTATTATATTAGCATGCTGAATTCTATTTGACAATGGTATATTTCAAGTTATTTCGAGTAATAGAGAAAAAAATCATTTCTTCGGAAATATAATTAATTCTATTAATCGTCAATATTCGCACCCGGTATAAAAAACAGCCTGCAGAAAGAGGCGGATTCTGCAGGCTATATGTTTTTCCGCAAGGTTTACAGCGCGTCTGCGGAATGAAGCACAGAACTGAAAAGTTCCCCGAGCCCCGCGAGGCTTTCAATGTTTTTAAGTTCGGGTGCCGAAGCATTAAGCTTCATGAGCTGCTCGTAGAGCGCGGCAGCCTTCACGCTGCGTTCCATTTCCTTTTTGAGCTTGGCATTGAGATCGCGCACATTGGCGGCTAGCGCGGCGTTTTCCTTTTTAATGCCTTCGCTCTGCATTAAAAGTGTCTGCAGCTCTTCTTCGGCATGTGCGGAAGATGCAGCCAGCGCTGCGATTTTTGCAAGCCCCTTGAAGAACGCTTTGATGTCCACATCCGCGCCGGACAGCGCACGTGTAACGCTGTCCGGTATGTAACGGTTTTCGCGCACAGCGGTGATTTTCTGCGTTTCATACGGGCTTAAGTACTTTTCTTTGTTCTGGTCCATGTCAGCCATTACCATTTCAACAAGCGGCCTCGCGCTCTTGATGAGGCTTCGGTACTTGTTCTGATAGCGCAGCATCAGGGTCTTGTCGCCTCCTGCAAGCTTTAAGCTTGCGCCGCGAATGGATTCCCCGCGCGCGCCCGCGGCGAGCAGTGTGCGCAGCAGCTCATAGATATCTTCCCTGGAAAACTGCACAAATGTGGAGGGCTTCTGTTCGATCTCACCGGTCTCTTTGACCTTCATATAATAATAATTGCGTACGCTGTTGGGTTTTCGGCCTGTTTTGCGCGCCACCGTTTCAAACACACGTTTGAGCGGCGCGCCGATCTTTTGCGCTTTCTTTACTTCATCCCAAAGCATCAGCTTCTCATCATCCTTCCAGCCCGTTCGAAGCGAGATTTCGAAGTCGGACAGCCCTGCTGCATTGTTCATATCCATGTTTCTTACCCCTTCATTGAATTTTTGTGTATATTATTCTCTTATACCATCCGGTTTATTCCGTTATTAACCAATTAAAATGAAAAAAGCAAACGAACGCGCGAATGCTTTTGTATACATGATAAAATTCAGTCTTTTCCGTATATAGTTATGCGGTTGTTGCGGCGGATAGAATTGCGTATCAGTACGCGTTACGCAGAATATATATAACACGAGGGAGCGTATATGGAAGAGAACACGATCAAATTGTTATATATTGATTCTAAGGTTCACGCGCTGATCAGCATCAATCAGGTGATCGCAGGCGAAACGGGCGCGGGCGCGGTAACACAGCCCGTCAGCGCAAGCGCGTCGTTTTTTATCAGCATGCAGCCGCTGGAGAGCTCGCCGGGCTTCGTATATATGCCCTATACGCGCCGCGTCAACCTTGCTGCCGGCGGCGTTGTGGTGATGGACGACGGGCTTGTCGAAGCCTGCTTCTGGCCGGAGAATATCGTTGAGCTCAAATTACACCCGCACGCGGTGTGCCGGTACGAAGCTCGGGAGCTTTCACCCGCGGTAATCAGCCCGTATGAGTTTTATTTGGGCGCGGAACGCTACTCCGCGTTTATATATAACGAGGCGTATTCGAGCTTTGCGGTGGAGCATTCCCCGAGCGGGCGCATCAAATTTATTTCGCCGCTTCCGTTTGCCGTAAATCAGGCGCAGATCAACTTTATCAAGATCGACGAACACCCGCTGCTGCTTGCCAGCGGAAAAACCGCGCAGGGCGAAGCGTTTGTGTATGCGGTGGAACTGCTGGGCACTTTCTCTACGGTGGTGTGTGAAGCATGCCTTTCGCACAGCGTTGAAAAAAGCGCGCTGATTGTCGTCAAACAGGGCGCTTTTTATGAAGAAAAAGTGCGCTTTGAAAAGCGCGGGCAGCGTCTTGAGCGCGTGGGCATGGAAGTCGGTTGGTTTTCAGGCACAGCAAAAGAACCGGCCACACCAAAGGAAGCGTGCGATGCGCTGGTGCAGGCCGTGGCGGCAGGCGCGCAGAGCGCTGCGATGCGCTGTCTGACGGCTTCGCTTGCGGAGGGCTTAAGCTTTGACGATTTACGGGAGTTCTTCGGAGATTTCAAGCTGTCCGCGCAAGCGATCAGCCCCGCTTGCGGGCAGGGGGGGTTTGCGCTCAAATACGCCGCGGGAGAGCATTGCTATAACGCGCGCGAATTTGCTGTGGAGACGCGGCAGGAAAAAGGCGCGATGCGCATCGACAACATCCGTGAGCCGTAGCGTAATTGACAGCCGGTGCTAATCATATTATAGCTTTTATAACGGTTCTGTTTAGATTGGCACAAGAATAAGCTGTGGAACATACCGCAGCTTTTTTATTTTGCATACAGTAAAATAACAAGGAGTCGATGCTGATTAAAAAATGATAAATTGTTAGCCGAAAGGCTAAAAGAATATGCGCCAGCGGTATGCATCGATAATAACCGCGATTTTGCAGGTGGCAGGGTAAAAAACATTGACGCAACCGACGTGTAAGATGTACACTTTATGAGATATATATACATATGGGGGTATTGATTATGGTTTGTCCAGCATGCGGTCAAAACAGCCCGGAAAACAGCGATTATTGTATCTACTGCGGTAGCGCAATGAGCCAAGCCCCTCCTCAAACGCCGTACACGCCTCCGCCGCACCAGTATGCCCCGCCACCGCCCGGCCCGGCGCCTTACGTTCAAAACAACTATACGATGTACAAGCCTGATGAAACCGTTACGATGGGCGAATGGTTCGTGTTCTTCCTGATCATGTGCATTCCTCTCGCCAATATCATCATGCTGTTTGTGTGGGCTTTCGGCTCGGGAACGAAGCCCAGCAAGGCGAACCTGTGTAAGCTTCAGCTGCTGCTGATGGCAATCGGCGCGGGTATCGCGATTATCGTATTGATCATTGTCGCCTCACTCGGAATCAGCTTATTTCAATACAACGGGTATTATTATTAAGAATAGTTTACTGAGCCCGGTGGATACAATACCGGGCTCAGTAATATTTTATTTGCAGAAGCCGCTTTTTAAGTTGTAATGTACGAGACGCTACGCGTGGTGCCATTAAACGATCGGTTCTAATTGGATTGTCCGGGACGGGCGGTTCTTCTGTTATCGGTATCGTCAGGCAGAATCATAGTTGTTTAATATTTGCCGTGCCTTGAGCGTGATAAACCGGCTGGGCTGCCCCGCTGTTTCCATATCAAAATGCGCGTTCCCTTTGTGTACGAGTTCAAGCGGCCATTTGCCGTTTTTATTTTGCTTTGCAGTCAGCCAGTCCAGAGCCGGTTTCATATGGGGGTCGTAAGGCGCGCCAGCAGCAGCGCAAAAATCCAGAAAGCGCAGCAGATCGTAGCGGTAGCGGTAAGGGTACGCGAGCTTTTTATACCGCGCGTCTTCGCCGACGAACAGGCCGTGGCCAAAAAGATATTCCAGCGCACCTTGCCTTGCCGCTTTAATCTCCGGCAGCCGGTATTGAAACCCTGCTTTCTCATACGCGTTAAAGCCCTCCGCCACGCAGATCGTGCTGTGCGGGTCGCTGGGATAGCCCTGCGCCGCCCACGAGTAGCCGCCATCCGGCTGCCCCGCATCGAGAAGGAAATCCGCAAGCTTTTCCACGCGCGGTTCGTCGGGGCAAAAGTAGGCCGCGTAGCTGAGTATCATGCCGTTTACGCATACGTCACACATGACCATTGACTTTGCGAAATTGATGCCGCCGCAGGGCTGCATACACTCGTCAAAAGCGCGCAGTACCATCTCGCGGCACGCTTCATTATGGCGCGGCATGCCGATATCACAAAGGCTGGTAAGCGTGTAGTGCGTGCTCGTCCATTTGGGCTGATAGAACCAACGCCCCCAGTGGCCGTTTTCGCCGCGGCAGGATAAAAACTTCGCCCCAAAGCCTTCCGTCTCAATCCGGCGCTGCAGGGCGGAGAGCACCGTTTCACTGCTGCACAGCAGATCGCGGTGCGTCAGATATTGAGCCGATACGTCACCGCTGAGCAGCCAGCATGTTACATCATCCATTGGAATAACCTCCCATGCTTATGCGATCATTATACAACCGCCAAACGAGTGCTGCAAACAATTTAGGGCACCTCTAAAAACCCACCGAAAAGTATGGAAAATACCAGCAATATGGTATA
>CAZLRM010000145.1:0-4582 GCA_964561895.1 uncultured Christensenellaceae bacterium
TATCGTTGTCTTCGGTTTCGCCGGAAGGCGCCGCTGCTTCTTCGCCGTCAAGGTTCCAATCATCCGAATTGTCCCAGCCGAGTATAAAGTTCCATTCCAGCATGGCTTCAATCTGCTCTTCGGTTAAGCTAAGCCCCGCAATGACCGCCATAAAATCGTTCCGGGCCTGCGTTCTTGCGGCGGTAAACACCTGTTTGGCTGCCTGATAACGCTGTCGCATTTCTTTCTGGGCTGCGGTTTTGGCCTGCTTCCATGCCTGCTTGTCACGGTTTTGCTTATAGGCGTTCTGCGCCTCGCCGCGCGCGGCCGAAAAGCCTTCTCTGGCGTCTTCTTTGGCTTGATTATAGGCCTTTACTGCGGTTTTCATCGCGGTTTCATAAGCCAGCCTTGCCTGCTCAAGTATTTCAAGCTGCTCCGGCGTCAGGCTCTCCACAATATCGGAAAGGCTGATATACGCATCATCGCCGTATACATCTTTTACATCGGGGATCATACTGAGCAGTTTTTTCATCTTCATATCGCCATAGATATCCCGCGCTTCTTCGATGGTGATGCCATCTCTTTCGGCAAGATACTTGATCAGCAGGTACTTGCCCGGTGTGATGCCAGCCGATTTGGCGGTCTGCGCGATCTGCGGCTGCACCGCTGAAGTGACGACGTCGCAGCTGATGCCAAGGCCGGTCAGACTATCGGTCGCCGTCGCCTGCAGATCTTCCAGCAGTTTACCCTCGTCGTCTCCAAATACCGTGATCACGATCGCGGCGTCCGTGCTTTCCGGTGAAACATACCCTTCGGCGGCGAATTCATTGATCAGCGCCGAGGTTGCGGCATCGGGCGTCTTCCCGAGTACGTCGACGCTCAGCAATATTTCCGCGCCGTCGTCGTTGTAAGCGGCAGCATCCAGCACGACGCCGTATTTTACCGTGAGCTCGATACTTGGGTTGATATCGATCGATATATAGCTTAAGCCGTTAGACGCGCTTGTTTCCAAAGACGCCGTTGCTGTCTGCGCTGCCGCTGTGGTTTTTTCGGGCTGGCTTGCCGCTCCCGTGCTGCTTATTGCCGGACCGCCGGAGGCTGAACAGCCCGCCATTGAAGAGACAATCATTAGAAGTGCGATCAGTGCTATAAACAGGCTCCTCTTTGTGGTATTGTGGTTCATAATTCTCTCCTTCTCTTTTATTTGTATTTATTAATTGCGATAGCCTTTGCCGTTCTTATTATCCTTGCCGGAATGGCTGCCGCCGTCGCTGTTTTCATCACCGTTGTTTTTCTCGTGGTTTTCATTGTCGCCGTTATTACCGCTGTTGCCGCTGTTCCCGTTGCTTGCGCTGTTGTTTGTATTGCCGCTGTTATGGCTGCCGCTGTTTTTATCGTTGTTGCCACCGTCGCTTTTCTCCGGTTTGCCCGTTTCATTGCTTCTGCCGTTCAGCGGTTTTTGCGTGGCCATAGGAGCAGGAGCCGAATTTTTACCGTTATTTGCTTTGCCGCCGCGGTTAGCATCCGCGTTTTTCTTGACAGCGTCAATTACATCGTCGATATCGGTATCCTTGATGCCAAGATGCCGGGCCTCTTTGAGCAGCAGCGATATTCCTGCGCTTTGGTGTGTTTTGCCGGAATCCATGTAATCGCTTTTCCTGCTTTGTAGCAGCAGCACGTTTACGTGCCGTCGTGTTGATCCGCTTACGGCCGCTTCGATCTGTTCCTCCGATACCTGCGCGGATGAACCAAAATGTGCGACCAGTACATGCCCGTTATCCTTGAGGTATCCTTTCTCTTCCGCAGCTTCGATGACGCAGCGCAGCGCATCGATGAAGGACATGCCGGTAAGGTTCAAGTCGGCCAGAAGCATTTCCGCATCGCTGTTCTGCGCCTTCACGGATAGAATAACGCCTTCCGCGTCCGTTTTTACGCCGATGCTCGGGTTGATATCGATCGTATAATAACTTGCCTCCGCAGTAATGGGGAACATGGTAAAGAGCAGCACTGCTGCGAGCATGACGGTAACGGCGGATGCGGCTGCCCAACGCAGCGCAAGGCGTTTGCGCACTAAACCCCGCGACTCAAGCAGCTTTTCCACCGTGCGCCGCCTCAGCGTTTCGTCTTGCTGATGTTTCTCTTTTCCCAGCGCTTTGAGTTCCTCTTCGATATCAAACATCCGATTCGTTCTCCATTTCCGTGCGTAGCCTTGCTTTTGCAGTGTTGAGCCGTGACTTCACGGTGCCGACAGGTATGCCGAGTAAACTGGCGACCTCGTTGTAATTCAGATCCTCATAGTAATGAAGCAATACTGGCAACCGAAACCTTTCGGGCAGCGCGTTGACACTGGACGTCAATGTAACTCTTTTAAAACTGTCCATCGCTTCGCTCTCCGCGGAGCTGACTGTAGATGAATTTTCCATAAGCTCCTCGTTTACATCTTCGGCGACAAACCTGCCGCACCTAAGTTTTTTTCGATAAGTGTCTCTATAGGTATTCAGACATACTGTATACAGCCAGTTTTGAAAGGACTTTTGCGAAAATAATCTTGATTTCTGCAGCACCTTCAGCCATGTCTGCTGATAGAGGTCCTCCGCATCATTGCGGTTAGTTGCGAGTTTATAGCACAGGTTGTACAGCTTGTCCTCATAGCGCGCAATTAATAAAACGATAGCGTTATCGTCACCGTCTGCAAAGGATCGCAACAGCTGCTGTTCTGTCTGCAAAACGCTTTCCCCTTTCATAAAATATAAACGCGCGGGATAAATTATTGTTCATTTTTATATATACTATCATTTATCCGCTGTATATCTAAGCGTATTTGCATGGCTCGAATGCGTCAAGTGGAAATTACAGACTTCGCGGAATTCAATTCAGGGCAAAGATGGTGTATAATACAAATGCCGCGAACCTTAGGGGCATTGCGTTTATCGCAAGGGAGTGGACATGCAACGGATTCAACCCTCAAAACCGTACAGAACAACGAAGCGGCGATGCCTGTCAAAGTGGGTGATCGCTGCTTTGCTGGGTATTGCGCTTGCCCTGTGCTTTGCCGCCGTATGGTCCGATTGGCCGCTGCCAGCGGGTGACGCGCCGTCTTCAACGGCTGGGGCAAGCGTATCGCCTCGGAGCGGAGCGCAGCCGACTCCTGCCGTTACGCCATTGATCGCGTCCGCGCCAATTTCACCTCCAACCGCAATCATAACGCCCGCACCTTCTCCCACGCCCGCGCCGCTTCCGGTGGCGGAGGCATGCGCCCCCGGAGATACGGGAGAGGACGTGAAAACGCTGCAAACCATGCTGCTTGATTTGGGCTTTGACCCGGGCGCGGCGGATGGCGTATACAAAGAGCAGGCGAAGGCCGCAGTGCAGGGCTTTCAGCTGTATGCGGAGCTTTCTGTGACGGGTGTGGCGGACGATAAAACCGCGCAGGCGATCACGAAAAGATGGCAGGCTGCGCAGCAGCCGTTGACGGAGGGGGAGCAGCCGCTGACCGGCTGGGTAATCGGGCTTGATGCGGGGCATCAAAAAACGCCAAATAACGGGCAGGAATCTATCGCGCCGGGCAGCGATATCACCAAGGACAAGGTGTCGCGCGGCACAGAGGGGCAGTATACAGGTGTGCCGGAGTACGTCGTCAATTTGCAGGTAGCGCTCAAACTGAAGCGCGCGCTAACTGCGCTGGGCGCGCAGGTGGTGATGACACGCGAAACGCATAATGTGGATATCCCCAACTCGCAGCGTGCGAAGATGATGAACGAAGCGGGCGTGGATTGCTGGCTGCGCATCCACGCGAACTACAGCACAAACCATAACGATTACGGTATGTTTATACTTGTGCCGCCCGAGGGCGGATTGGATACAGACGACCCCAACGCTGTGGCGCGCAGTGCAGCGCTCGCGCAGGCGCTGCTTCAAAACACGCTGCAAACGACGGGCGCTAAAAGCTTTCGCGTGCTGGACGTGCGCAGCGACCAGACCGGCTTTGGCTGGTCTAAGGTGCCGGTGTGCAACATCGAAATGGGCTACATGAGCAACGAGAGGGAGGATAAGCTGCTCGTCACCGAGGCGTACCAGCAAAAAATCGTGGACGGACTGGTGCAGGGTTTCATCGAATACTATACAGGCATCTCCTCTCAGCAGTGATAAGAAGTAAAGCTGTCATGCAAAAACTTTTATGATAAGTCGGAAATTCAACAAATCATCGCCAGAAGAGTTTGGTCTGATACCATGCGATGAGCTGGGAGCTTTCATTTTTCCGGAGGATAATTCATTATGGAAACAACGCCCCTTCATGCGCTGTATGGGGAAAAGAAAACGGCTATTATCTCCTATAGATGGGTGAAGCATTGGTGAGATTTCTGAGGACTTTAAACGATGGGAAGCAATATCCAATCAAATAAAAGAGCACCCGTAATTTGATGGGGACAAAGATATACAACTTGTTGGCATTATCAAATTCTCTTTTTGCTGAATATCATAATCATAGCGATTCATGCAAGGGGGGTCTTGGCGATGCGGGTGCTGCGGCAGGGCACAGCTGGTTCAGATGTGATGGAAGTGCAGGCACTGCTCAAAAAGATAGGGTACGATACAGGCCCGG
>CAZLRM010000146.1:0-4570 GCA_964561895.1 uncultured Christensenellaceae bacterium
TTACCGTTTCGCATCTGCGCTTCGGCAAAAAGCCCATACAGTCCACATACTTAATTGACGTCGCGGATCTTGTGGCTTGCCACAACCCCTCGTATGTGACACGCTATGACATGCTTGCCGACGCGAAGGAGGGCGGCGTGTTCCTGCTGAATTCTCCGTGGTCTTTGGCGGAGATGGAGAAGGAACTGCCCGCAGCCGTCAAGAACACCATTGCAAAGAAGAAGCTCAAATTCTATAATATCGACGGCATCAAGCTGGCCGCGGAGGCGGGTATGGGCGGGCGCATCAATACGATCATGCAGGCCGCGTTCTTCAAGGTGGCGGGTATTATCCCCGAAGCGGAAGCGATCGATTACATGAAGCAGGCTGCCAAGAAGACGTATGGCAAAAAGGGTGATAAGATCGTCCAGATGAACTACAACGCCATCGATATGGGTGCAACCGGTATCGAGGAGATCAAGGTTCCCGCAAGCTGGGCGACGACGACGGAGGGCGCTCCGGTTGCTGCCGCGCCGGAGGAAGCGGGCGAGTTCTTCGCAAAGGTGTTGTATCCCATCATCGCGCAAAAGGGCGACGAACTGCCGGTATCCGCTTTTGACCCGCGTGGTTTCTTCCCGACGGGCACCACTCAGTTTGAAAAGCGCGGCATCGCGGTCAACGTCCCAAGGTGGATTCCCGATAACTGCATCATGTGCAACCAGTGCTCTTATGTCTGCCCGCACGCGACGATCCGTCCGTTCCTCGCAAAGCCGGAAGACCTAAGCAGCGCTCCGGCGGGCTATGTAACGAAGGACGCGAGAGGCAAAGAGGTTGCGGGCTATAAATTCCGCATGCAGCTTTCCCCGCTCGATTGCACGGGCTGCGGCAACTGTGCGGATATCTGCCCGGCCAAAGAAAAGGCGCTCGTGATGACGCCGCTTGCCGAAGAGGTGGAGAAGGAAAATGCCAACTGGGAGTTCGCGATCAAGCTGCCCGAGCCGGATGTACAGGTCAGCAAGGCCACGGTGATCGGTTCTCAGTATCAGCGCCCGCTGTTCGAGTTTTCAGGTGCGTGCGCGGGCTGCGGCGAGACGCCTTACATCAAGCTCGTGACTCAGCTGTTCGGCGATCGTATGATCGTCGCCAATGCGACGGGCTGCTCGTCCATCTACGGCGGCAATACGCCGACCTGCCCGTATACGAAAAACGCGAAGGGCCATGGCCCGGCGTGGGGCAACTCATTGTTTGAGGACAACGCGGAATTTGGCTATGGCATCAATATCGGCGTGACGCAGCAGCGTGCGCGCCTTGCGATGCTGGTATCCGAGTTTGGTGAGAAAGGCGGCGATGAAGCCAAGGCGATCTGTGACGCTTGGCTAAGTGCCAAGGATGACGGCGAAGCCAGCAGAGAAGCATCCAAAGCGCTTAAGGAAATGATCGACGGCTGCAAGGACTGTGGCTGCGAGATGGACGCACTGGCGAAGGAGATCAGCGCGATGGACGACCTGCTGGTTAAAAAGTCGATCTGGGTATTCGGCGGCGACGGCTGGGCGTACGATATCGGCTACGGCGGGCTGGACCACGTGCTCGCGCAGGGCGAGGACGTCAATGTGCTGGTACTCGATACGGAGCTGTACTCCAACACAGGCGGACAGGCGAGCAAAGCGACGCCGACCGGCTCCGTCGTGAAGTTCGCGGCGGCGGGCAAGCGCACTAAAAAGAAGGACTTGGGAGCCATTGCGATGACGTACGGTTACGTCTACGTCGCGCAGGTCTGCATGGGCGCAAACCACAACCAGCTGTTAAAAGCGCTGACCGAAGCGGAAGCCTACCACGGTCCCTCATTGGTCATCGCTTATGCACCCTGCATCAACCACGGCATCAACATGAGCAGGTCTCAGGCCGAGATGAAGCGCGCGGTGGAGGGTGGATACTGGCACCTGTACCGGTTCAATCCGGCGCTGAAAGCCGAAGGAAAGAACCCCTTCTCGCTCGACAGCAAGGAGCCGACCGGGAGCTATCAGGAATTCATCACGAGCGAAAACCGCTACAGAACGCTTGCTCAGCAGTTCCCCGAGACAGCGGAGGTGCTGTTCAAGACGGCGGAGCAGGAAGCCAAGGAGCGCTATGAGTATTACAAGCGCATGGCGGAAGACAAATAACGTAAAATAGTATGAAGGCTCTCCGGGAAACCGGAGAGCCTTTCTGACCGCTGACAAACTTCGTTTGCCAGCGGTTTTTATGTGCATTACATATCTTTTGTATTGCCTTTCTCAAGGGCATTGGTCTGCCACTGGCAGACCAATGTATCGAAAGGCATGTTTCTTCCCGGGAGTCCACAACTATATCTTTGCATGTATCCATGCAGAGGGCTTTGTCATCAACCTGTAAGACGCTCCGAAAGTGGAGCCATTATACGTTTCCGCATGTGTACAAGGTAACGGACCCTTCCGGTTATATACCCAATGTTACCCATTAGGCCGCAGCGCCTCTTCCCAATCCAACACGCCGTTTCCGCAGTACACCCAGTCGATGAAGTAACCGCACTGCGTATCGGCGGCAAAACCGGTGAGCTGCTCCGCCGAAAGCAGCCCGGCCAATATACGGTAATATTTCTTCTCCGTCGCTTCGGTGTACGCCCACGTATCCATCAGGAACACATCGTATCCGATCGATTGCAGCCGTGCGCATTCGTTTTGCTCGCGCTCCGATTTTGCTTTGTCTAACATGGGCGCAATTTCCCCATTGTACTTGGCCACTGCCGCGTCGCAATTTGCCTGCGCGTCCAGCGTCTTGGCCTCCGTCTGCGCCGCCTGCCACTGCGCCTCCGTGATATTGCCGCCGTGGTCGCCGTTGTATTCGCCGTAAGGGTATGTGCCGTTTGCGAGATCGGCCAGCTCGCGCCATTCACCGATGCTACGCCCATTGTAGATACAATCGCCAAATCGGTTAGCGTACTGTTCGGGCGAGAGAACGCTGATCTGCACGAAGAAGTACGCGCCTTGGTTGGCGGGGTCGTCCAGCGCGCGCTGTATGCCTGCGGCAATGATCGCCTGGCCCGGCTTGGGCGAAATATAGCTGTCCAGCTCCCCACCGCCGTATTCGGACGATACCGCGACGACGCGCGTATCGGGCGTTGCGGCGGGCGTCGGCATCGTGGCAGCTGCGATGGCAGTTGGGATTGGGGATGCCGTGACCGGTACTTTTGCAATCTGCTTCCCGCTTTGCGGGTTGCCCGCCGCGAGAACCGCGATGACGGTAATGACCGCTGCAACTGCGCAGGCCGCGCCTGCGGTACAGATGATGAGCCGCTTATTCCTGCGCTTTTTTTGCGCGGCAAAGCGCTCCAGCGTATGCTTTTCAAACTGCTTATCAAACTGCACCTGCGCCATCGCGTTTTTATAGGGATGGGGTTTATCCAAGGAAATCATCTCCGATCATGGTTTTCAAAAGGGATCTTCCGCGCGCGAGCCACGTGCCCACCGTGGCGGGCTTGCTGTTCGTGAGCTGCGCAATCTCCGATATTGAGTAACCTTCGTAATAGTGCAGATGGAGCGGAATACGGTATTTCTCATCCAGGTTCAAGACATATTCCAGCAGGCCCCGGTTCTCCTCGGCTACGCCGTCCAGTTCCTTTTCGAGAGGCGTCACGCACCTGCGCCAGCCCGACTTCAGAAAGTTTTTGCACTTGTTTGCGGCTACGCGCATCAGCCACGCTTTCTTCTGCGCTTCCGCGCCAAAACGCGGCTTTTTAAGCATGTAAGCGAGAAAAACCTCCTGCGCGATATCCTCGGCGTCTGCGCGGCATTTCATGTACGCAAAGCAAAGCCGCAATATGGCGGGGCTGTATTCGCGCACGGCGCGGCGTATTTCCTCATTGGGCAAAGCTAAAGCCTGCATGCGGTGTGATCTCCTATTATCTATAAAACAATCAACCGGGCGCCTTTTTTTCGTGCCGGAGAATTTTTTATGACGGATTGAAACAAAAAAGATATGAAAAGGGGATTGTCCGTTTCGGGCAATCCCCGCTTTGCTATTTCAGCGAGTCCATGAAGTCCTTGTACTGCGCGAACGCGATGCCGGGCTCCTCGAGCGATAAATCCCAACGCTTCACCCATTCGAGCGAGTAGAAGCCGTCGTATCCGGCGTCACGGAGCAGCCTGATGATCTGCCTGACCGGGATGTTGCCCTCGCCGACCATCCGATAGCGTACTTTAGCGCCTTCCATCACCGAATCCTTGATATGTACGTGGCGGATATACGGCGCGATGTTCTTTATAGTATATTCCGGGTTCTCATTAAAGAACCGGTAAGGGTGGTGGATATCGTAGAGTATGCCTACATTCTTTGTTTTCAGTTCGCTGAACATCAGCCCGAGCGTTTTGGTTTTCGCGTAAAAGCCGTTCGTTTCAATCAGAGGCGTCACGCCCTTGTCCTGACCGTATTCGGCAATCTCCAGGATGTTCGACGCAATGATTTTAGGATGAACCTCCACCGAGGGGGTCGGGTCCTTATCGCCCAGCAGGCGGATGTACTGTACGCCCAAAGCGCTTGCGGTATCGACGTAAGCCTTCGCACTTTCCATCACTTC
>CAZLRM010000147.1:0-4564 GCA_964561895.1 uncultured Christensenellaceae bacterium
ATGCGTGGAACCCGACCCCGGAAATCATCACATAAATTTAAGCGGCGCGCATACCGTTACGCAAGAATGATGTGCGCACCGCCCTATTGAAAGGCGGTGAAAGACCATGATTTTCTGCTACAAAACCGAAAGCGGAGCGCTCAGCGAGCAAGTTGGCGCCTGCGCGGGCGCCTGGGTGCATATCGTAAGCCCGACCAAAGACGAGCTCGAAGAAGTTTCGCGCGAGACCGGCGTGCTGAGCGAATTTTTGCAGGCGGCGCTCGACGAAGAAGAAACCCCCCGTATCGAAAAAGAGGACGACCAGACGCTGATACTCGTCGATATCCCCGTGGTGGAGCCGGAAGGGACGTCGTTTGTTTACAATACCTTCCCGCTCGGTATCATCATTACCGAAAACAACATCATCACGGTCTGCCTCGAGGAAACGACAATCATCGAGGATTTTTACAAAGGACGCATCAGGGGGCTGGACTGCGCCAAAAAGACGCGGTTTGTATATCAGCTGCTCTATAAAATCTCCTCGCGTTTTCTGCAATACCTGCGCCAGATCGACAAGGCCAAGACACAAGTGGAAACGGCGCTGACAAAATCGCTCAAAAACCGGGAGCTCATCCAGATGCTCAAGCTCGAAAAGTCGCTCGTGTTCTTTTCCACGTCATTAAAGGCCAACGAGATGGTGATGGAGAAGATGCTCAAAACGAACGTAATCAAGCGCTACCCCGACGACGAGGAGCTTTTGGAGGACGTCATCATCGAGAACAAGCAGGCCATTGAAATGTGTACGATTTACCGGGACATACTCTCGGGCACGATGGACGCGTTTGCTTCGGTAATTTCCAACAATTTAAACATCGTGATGAAGTTTTTAACCTCCGTTACGATTATTCTGTCCATACCCACGCTGTTTTTCAGCATGTGGGGTATGAATGTGGATGTGCCGTTTGAAAACATGCGCGGCGGGTTTTTGATTGTCGCGGGTATCGCCATTGTATCCACCATCATCGTTACGGTGATACTATGGCGCAGGAAGATGCTTTAGGAGGCAGCTATGCCGTTACTTAAGTTTAAATGCGAAGACTGCGGGAACGTATTCGAGGAGCTGACGGCCAGCGGCAAGAAAGTGGCCTGCCCGAAATGTGCTTCGGACAATACCAAAAGGCACTATCAGGGCAAGTGCAGCTTTGGCAGCCAAAGCGGCAAGGGCGGCGGCGGATGCGGCGGCGGCACTTGCGGCAGCGGATGCAGCTGCGGCAAATGCGGGTGAGGAAGCGCTATGCATGAGGGGCACCGGCAGCGGCTGACGCAGCGTTATTTAAGCGGCGGGCTCGAAAGCTTTGAAGAGCATGAGATTTTAGAGCTGCTGCTGTTTCATGCGCTGCCGCGTATCGATACCAACCCGGTTGCGCACCGGCTCATCGAGCGGTTTGGCAGCTTAGCCGGTGTGCTGGAGGCAGCGCCTAAGGATTTAGAACTGGTTGAGGGTGTGGGGCCAAAGGCGGCGGCGTACCTCTCGATGTTTCCCGATTTGCTTCGCGCGTACGAGAAAAGCCGGCTGGGCAATCGCCCCGTCATCCGCAGCATCAAAGACGCGTGCGAATACTCCAAGACGCTACTCTTTGGCAAGCCTTTTGAGCAGTTCTATATGGTATGGCTCGGCGCACAGGGGCGCGTAATACACTGCGAACGGCTTTCGGAGGGCAGCATCACGGAATCGCCCGTTTATGTGGGAAAGGTGGCGGCTGCCGCTCTGCAGCACCATGCTGTAAAAGGATTCATCACCCATAACCACCCGGGCGGTATCACCAAACCGTCCCGCGAAGATATTGAAACCACGCAGGCGATACTGCGCGCGCTGTCATTGCTGGGTATCGTTCTGATCGACCATATCATTGTGAGCGATTCATCGGTGTTCAGCTTTCAGGCCGACTCTCTGATGGGCGCTGGCAGCCTGCAAAAATCCGAAGCGTATGCCGCGCAATATTCCGGCGTGAAGCAGACGGGCGCTGCGCTGCGGATACCCACTGATATTAAAACGGGAGAAGGAAATGTATGACCATCACATTTAAACCTGTAGACCGCCCGGATCCGGACGTGACCGCACGCATTCTGGAAATCGAACAGGAAGCCTTCGGTGACGGCGCGCTCAGCGAATACGTCATCGTACCGCTTCTCTGCCACGGCAAAGTGTATATCGCGGTGGACGAGGAAGAAAACGTGGTCGCAAGCGCCTACTTTATGCGCGACATGACCGATATCGGCCTATCCTACCTCATGAGCGTCGCGGTACTGCCTGATCTGCGCGGTCACGACCTCGGAACCGCGCTTTTAAGCTACGCCTTCTCGCACCTTAAGCGTTTTGGCATCGTTAAGGTACAGCTGTCCGTCGATCCGGCCAACTTTGGCGCGCTTTCGACATACCGCGAGAAACTGGGCTTCACTGTGGTGGAAAGCCTTAAGGATGATGCGGATGCGGACGCGGGTGAAGACCGACTCGTCATGGAAAAGGAGCTTTAAATCCTTTTTTACAAAATATCTACGGTGTGTTCAAACATTGTTCATAAGCCTCCTTTACAATAGAACATGGTTAGGGGCAACGGACAGTTATATATTTCAGAAAAAAGCGACCGATTCACATCGTCGCTTTTTTCTTTCCGTTCCGCCTCCGTTCTGATATAATGGCGCTAAGGGGGAGAGACCTATGCGGCTGGACAAGTTTCTTAAGGTATCACGGATCATCAAGCGGCGCACCGTCGCAAGCGAAGCATGCGATAAGCAGCGCGTCAGCGTCAACGGCAATATTGCAAAAGCGGGCAAGGACATAAAAGCGGGCGACATCATCGAGATTCGCTTTGGCGCGTCAACGCTTAAGGCGCGCATATTGAAGGTGTCCGAAACGGCGCGCAAAGAAGAAGCGGACAGCATGTTTGAAATCCTTGAGGAAACACGAAATGCTTAAAACCGTGGGCATACTGTTGGCCGCGGGCGCTTCCACGCGCATGGGCGCGGATAAGATTTTTTTGCGCATCGGTCAAAAAACCGTGATTGAGCGCTCCATGGAAGCGATGAAGCAAAGCGGCTGCTTTGATCATGTAGTGATCGTTGTCCGCGATCAGGATAAGCAAACCATCGGCAAAATCGCACAAAACATATTCGGCAGCGCGTTTTCGCTCGCCGAGGGCGGCAGCGAGCGACAATATTCTGTCGCCAATGCTCTGTCCTCCGTGACGGAAGCGGAAATCGTCATAGTGCACGACGCCGCGCGCTGCTTCGCGGAACCGCGGCTTTTTACCGCCTGCGCGGCTGCCGCGCGCGAATTCGGCGCAGCGGCCGCAGGCGTGCGCACGCACGACACCGTCAAAACCGCGGAAGGCGATACCTTCACCGGGACTTTGGATCGCAATTGCATCGTCACTATACAAACCCCTCAGGCCGCGCGCTTTGACCTTCTTAAAGAGGCGCACGAAAAAGCCCGCACGGACGGTTTCTTGGGCACCGACGAAAGCTGCCTTATTGAGAGGCTCGGCCTCCCGGTGCGTTTTGTTGAAGCCAACTATCAGAATATTAAAATCACAACACAGGAGGACATCATGGCAGGACAGCAAATTTCAAACCCAAAATACAGATGCGGTACGGGTTACGACGCGCACCGGCTTGTGGCGGGGCTTCCGCTGTACCTTGGCGGCGTAAACGTGCCGCACACGCACGGTCTTTTGGGCCACAGCGACGCGGACGTGCTGATTCACGCGATCATCGACGCGCTTTTAGGCGCAGCAGCTGCGGGCGATATCGGGCATCATTTTCCCGAAACCGAAACCTATCGCGGCATCAGCAGCACGACACTGCTCGAGCGGACGCTGGAAATCATCACCGATAAAGGGTTTACCATCGTCCATATCGATTCCACGGTGATTATGCAAAAGCCGCGTCTTGCCCCTTTTGTGCCGCAAATGCGCGAAAACATCGCTTCTGCGCTTCAGACTGATATCGAAAGCATCAGCGTTAAAGCCACCACAACGGAGGGAATGGGATTTGAGGGGATGCAGCAGGGCGTATCCGCAATGGCCGTTGCGACGCTGCTGGGTTGAAAAGCTTGATTTTTCGGCTATTATATATAATAATGTTCAAAGTTAAACCGCTGAGGAGTTTTAAATATCATGGATTTGTTGCAGGTTGAAAAAAAGTGGAACGAAAAATGGGAGCAGACAAAGCTTTACAGCTTTGACCGCAGCCGCGTCGGCAAGAAGAAGTACATACTCGAGATGTTCTCATACCCCTCGGGCGCGAAGCTGCACCTTGGGCACTGGTATAACTACGGCCTGACCGACAGCTATGCGCGCTACATGCGTATGAAGGGCTGGCAGATATTCCAGCCCATGGGCTTTGACGCTTTTGGCCTGCCCGCGGAAAACTACGCGATCAAAACGGGCATCCACCCGGAGGATTCCACGCTTAAAAACATAGAAACGATGGAAAAGCAGCTAAAGGCCATGGGCGCGATGTTCGACTGGGAATACGAGATTAAAACCTGCATGCCCGATTATTACCGCTGGACGCAGTGGTGCTT
>CAZLRM010000148.1:0-2896 GCA_964561895.1 uncultured Christensenellaceae bacterium
ACGATACCTTTTCAGGATCGTATGTGATCTGCACGGCTTCATAATGCCCGGTGCCTCCGCCGCAAACCTGCTCATAAGTTGGATTTGGCACATGCCCGCCCGTATACCCCGGCAGCGATTCGATTACACCCGGTATATGCGCGAATGGCGGCTCCATACACCAGAAGCATCCTCCCGCGAATACTGCTGTATTTTTATTACTCATTTATATCACCTCTTCCCGCGTAGTATTCCCTGAAAACAGCTATCGCCTTCTGGAACGCTTTAGGCACAGGTATTTGATCGATACCATCAAGCAGTACCCACTCCATGTTTTCGGCAACGTAAAATGGTTTTTGCACATGATGCAGATAAATATCCATATTCCAGCGCTGATGAGTAAAAATGTGGCACGCATGTCCGATTAGCACGCCTTTTCCCGGCTTCATCTCATAACGCTCTTTGATCAGCCGCTCTGGCGTTTTGCCCTCTGCAAATTCAACAGCAGGCAAGCCCCACATACCCGCGAGAAGAGCGCCTTTTTCCCTACACTCCATTAGGATTGACGGCCCGCAAATAATGGCTGAGATCACCATCCTAATATCTCTCGGTGGTTTCTTGGGGGTCTTTACGGGTATCAGCCCTACAAGGTTTCTTGACAGCGCTGTGCATTTTGACTTAACCGGACATAACGCGCAATCCGGCGATACCGGTTTGCAAATGAGCGCACCCAGTTCCATGAGCGCCTGCGTAAAGTCCGACGCGCGATTTTGCGGTATCATACCCTTTACACGGTTAGTGATACCGTTTCGTGCCGCCGGGCTTGCGATATCGTCCTTAAGTCCGTATATGCGCGATATCACGCGCAGTACATTGCCGTCTACCGCCGCGCAGGGCTCGTTCAGCGCGATGCTCATCACAGCCCCCGCGATGTAATCGCCCACGCCCGGCAATGCGCGCCATCCTTCCGTCGTGTCCGGAAATATGCCGCCGCTATCGCAGACAGCCTTTACCGCTTTTTGCAGGTTCCGCGCGCGGGAATAATAACCCAGCCCTTTCCATGCGTTGAGCACGTCGGTCTCTGATGCATCCGCCAGCGCCCGCGCATTCGGGAACAGCCGCATAAACCGCTCATAATAGCCAATCACTGTATCCACGCGCGTCTGCTGCAGCATGACCTCGGATACGAGAACCGAGTACGGGTCGCTTGTATGCCGCCACGGAAGATCCCTTTTATTTTCGACGTACCATTTAAGCAGCATTTCCGTGATGTCCATATGTACTCCCTTTTATTACATTGTAGCATATGAACCCATATTCCGATATAAAAAAAGTGCCGTATCCGGCACGCAGAACGCTGACGAACTTCGTTTGCCAACGGTTTTGATGTGCATCACCCATCCTTATTATTGCCTTTATCTGGGTATGTTTCTATGTGAAATCAACAAAGCTTATTCAGTATTTAATCGAGCACGAGGCTTTATCAGCAAGTTGAGCGCCATATCTGGCGTGTAAAATACCTGTTCAAACGTCAGGACCGCTTTGATTGGTTAGGTCATATAAGCTTCCGAAACTGTAACCCATCTCCTCCCACTTTGTGAGCACCGAATCCAGCACTTCTGAATTCGTCTTTGAAGTCAGATGAAGCAGCGCAACCTCTCCCGGATGCGTTCGGGATATAATTGTATTATATGCGCTTTCCGTCGAGGGCTGATTATCGTTATACCAGTCCTGATATGCAAAGCTCCAGAATACCGTCGTATATCCGCACTGCTGCGCGTTTTTCAGCAGCATCTCGCTGAAGTTCCCTTCCGGCGGCCTAAAAAACTTCGCAAGCTTTTTCCCTGTCTGTTCGGTATACAGCGTTTCAAGATCGGTAAGTTCTTTGCCGAACTCATTTAAGTCTTTCATAGCCGCCATATTTTTATGGTTCATCGAATGGCTGCACACCAGATGCCCTTCATCCGCCATTCGTTTTGCGATTTCGGGGTTATTCTTAATGTAATGTCCCACAAGAAAGAACGCCGCTCGCGCTTGATGCGCTTTCAGCGTATCCAGCACCTTATTTGCGTAACCGTTTTCATACCCTGCGTCGAATGTGATGTAAATCACTTTTTCGCCCGCGCTTCCCATTGTTATAACATCATATTTACCCACAAAATCAAATTCTTTGTTTTCATTGGGCTGAAGCCCATCCGTGCGCGGCATATAATACCAGCCGTACTGAGTGGACATTGTATGCGACGCCGCCTGATAGAAGCACATCTTTGAAGAAAAACCGAATACTAAAGACATTACGATGAGTACGACGTCCAGACACGCCACAATAAAAATGATGCACTTTTTAAATTTCACTGCACGTTCCCTTTCCGATGATCATTAATACATGGTTATGTATGCGGTTGTGCCCTTATACGCGCAATTGAAAAAGCCCGGCATTGCCAGGCCTTTTCGTTACCCGTATATCGTTACAAACTTTATTGAAAACAAGTCGCACATCAGCAGATCGTCCGTTTGGAACGGCTGAATCACAATGTAACTGGCGCCTACCTCCATCAGCACGCCTACGCGGTCCACAAGCGCTCCCGATGTTCCTAACAAAAACTCAACGCGCATATTACATCCTACAAAGTTTCTCAAAAATCCGGCGGTATAATACGGGCTTTGTACCGTCGAAGGCGTCTCGGGGCCGGGCGGCGGCAGCATCGTGCTGCCCGTCGTTGCAGTCTGCGCTGGCATTGTTGAGGCTGCAGGGTTTTGCATGTTGCGCATTCCTATGTTCATCATCTGCGTACATGATTGCGTCTGCCTCTGCGGCGCTGCCCCCTGATACATGCTGTTCAGCATGCCATTACTTTGGTTGGTCGGAACCATGTTTGCGTTCCACTGGCAAGCCATTGATTTTTCCCCCTGTTTA
>CAZLRM010000148.1:2996-4550 GCA_964561895.1 uncultured Christensenellaceae bacterium
CCCGGCTGCTGCAGTATACGCCGCAGATTGCCCTGCCCGGTGCGCAGGTATTCGCCATATGCGACATGAACACGATTCATGATCGTTGAAGCAACCGCCTGCATACCGTTCAGCCCCTCTCCCCCCGCTTCGCATTTTATCATTCGTGCAAATAGTTCTCTTGTAGAAAGCTCCATATTCATCCATCCCCTTTTTCAGCTCTGCTGGCATATTGTCACTATAATATATTGCGATTCATTGAAAATTGATAAAGTAATTTATGAACTTCGCTTTTTCTTTTCGAACTTAGTGAACCTGCCGCCAATATAATAGAATACAGATTGAAAAAGGAAGTGATTGAATGGATATTTATGTGGTGCAAACCGGAGATTCCCTCTTTCGAATCGCACAGAAGTATGGCGTCAGTCCGGATAAGCTGTTTGAGCTCAACGAACTTAAGGACTTGCCGTACCTCGTAGTTGGCCAGTCGGTCGTCATCCCTACGGCGGAAACGGCATATACCGTACGCAGCGGCGATTCTCTTTGGAGCATCTCGCAGAAATTCGGAACCTCCGCGGATACCATCGCCCGGCTTAACAATATTGAAAACCCTGCTGCGCTGCAGCCCGGAATGGTGCTGCGCATACCGCAGCGTTCGCAAAACTACGGTTATATAGAGGTCAACGGATATATAGAGCCCTCAACTCCAGAGAAGGAAACCGCCACGATCCGCGAAGTCGGACAGTACCTCACATACTTAAGCCCGTTCAGCTATCAGGCAAGGGCGGACGGCTCATTGGTACCCATCAACGATACTGCGATGCTTGCCGAGGCAAGGCGTCACAGGATCGCTCCGCTGCTGGTCGTAACCAACTTCCAGGACGGCAACTTTGATACGCCGCTTATCGACAGCATACTGACAAATGAATCGCTGCAGGACACGCTGATCGGCAATATCACATCTGTGCTGAGGACTAAAGGGTATTATGGCGTCAACATTGATTTTGAAAGGATATCCCCCGAAAACCGCCAGAACTACAACGCTTTCCTGCGCAGGCTCGTCGCCGCACTGCATCCTCTTGGCTACGTCGTCTCCACCGCGCTTGCGCCCAAGCCGTCGGATTACCAGACAGGCTCATGGCACGGTGCGCACGATTACGCGGCGCATGGCGAGATCGTCGATTTCGTGATCATTATGACGTATGAGTGGGGATGGTCGGGCGGGCCGCCATACGCCGTCGCGCCGGTAGACCTCGTGGAGGATGTCATTAAATACGCGGTATCGGTGATTCCCAGCCGCAAAATCATGATGGGCATGCCGCTGTATGGCTACGACTGGCCTCTGCCCTATATGCCGGGCGGCAAATGGGCAAAACGCGTCAGCCCGCAGGACGCATTGCGTATCGCCGCAGAACGCGGCGCTACTATCCGCTTTAATGCGCAGACGCAATCCCCCACATTCCGCTACCGCGACGACAACGGTACGGAACACGAGGTGTGGTTTGAGGACGCGCGCAGCGTGCGCGCAAAGCTGCTGCTAGTCAACAAATACGACCTGCGCGGCGTAAGTTACTG
>CAZLRM010000149.1:0-4531 GCA_964561895.1 uncultured Christensenellaceae bacterium
GACGCGAGAAAATAGAGCAGTTCAATCTCCTTGGGCGGCATCTCGACGACCTCGCTGCGGTACAGCACCGTATAGTTGGAGATGTTGATCACAAGCCCCTCATATGCAATCTCCTTCTCCTCTTCCTCCTGCTTGCTCGCGCGGCGCGACACCGCCTTCACGCGTGCAATGAACTCCTTGGGGTCAAAGGGTTTCACAATATAATCGTCCGCGCCAAGTTCCAGCCCCAGCACTTTATCGAACGTCTCTCCCTTGGCGGTCAGCATGATAACAGGAACTGAGGAGGATTTGCGGATATGCTTTAATACCTCCCAGCCGTCCTTGCGCGGCATCATGATATCGAGCACCACCAGTGCGGGCGCTTCGCGTTCAAACTCGTCAATGCCCATTTGCCCGTCGTAGGCCAGTATCACCTTGTAGCCTTCCTTCTGCAAATAGAGCTTGATGACCTCGCATATGTTTTTATCATCGTCAACGACCAGTATATTTTTGGACATGCGCTCACCTCATTGTATTACGTTTACATTCATTTCTTATATCAGCATTATAAAACAGAAAGCCCGCGATACAAATACCATGGTTCAAACATTTCACCGATTATTCATAATTGTTTCATACTTCAATCACTTCAAAGCCGTTTCGCTTCAAAAGCGCAGCCGTTACGCCGTCTCCGCTGCTCAGCTTGCCCGAAAAAGTGCCATCGTATATACGTCCGCAGCCGCACGAAGGGCTTTTCGCCTTGAGGTATGCCCGCTTTGCGCCGCAACGCCGGGCTGCTTCAAGAAACTTCTGCGCGCCTTCAATGAACTCTATGGTTAAGTCGCCTCCGTCCTGCGCGAGCACGCGCGCCCTGCCGTCCAGCACGTCTCCCCCGTCGCCGCCCACAATCTCCGACGGGCAGCGCGGTATGGGCAGCTTCGCAAGGCACTCCGGGCAGAGCGCCTTGATCTCCCGCGCTGCAAACCGCGCCTTCATCTGCGCATCCGCGCGCGCCTCGGCGTCGTAACGGCACTTCGCCCCTATGAGGCATGCGCTGCAAATATCCATGACTCACCTCGCTTTGAGCGTGACCACCGTCACACCGTCTTCGCCCTCACCGTATACGCCGCGCCGGAAGCCCTCCACGTGTGTGTGCGTTTTCAAAAAGCTGCGCAGCCCGTTGCGCAGCACGCCCGTGCCTTTGCCATGGATCACCATCACTTCCGTCTGACCCGAGAGGAACGCTTCATCGAGATACTTGTCCGTCTCGATCTCTGCTTCGTCCAAAGTCATGCCGCGCACATCGATACTCATGCTGACGCTTCTTTCCGCGCGCTGCACATGCCCGATCCGCTGTACCTTCTTTTCTGGCTGCGCAATCTCCACCTCGCTTAAATCCACGGTAAGCTTGAGCGCGCCTGCCTGTACGTAGACTTTGCCGTCTTTGGGCGCTTTCAGAACGGTTGCGGATACGCCGTGACCGAGCAACCGCACCGTACCGCCCTCGGATATCTCCTCGGGTTTCACATCGCTTTTGCGCGTTTCCTTCTTACGCAGCGCGCCCGCCTTCTCACCGATCCTGTCGGTGAGCGCTTTTCTCGCGGCGTTGATGTCTTCCTGCCGCGCGGACTGCGCGGCTTTTAGCTCTGAAATCACACGCTCGGCTTCATCTCTTGCTTCCTTTAATATGCCAAGCGCTTTTTCGTTTGCGCCTTCTACGATCTTTTTCGCCTTTTCCTGCGCTTTGGCTAGTTCCGTATCGCTTTTGTCGCGTATCGACTGCGCGGTGCGCCGAAAGCTCTCGGCTTGTTCTTCCTTGCGCTGCGCGAGCTCCCTTTGGCGCTGCGCCTCGCCGATAAGCTGCTCGAACTTGACGGTCTCCGCGCTCATGTGCTCCTTCGCGCGGGATATCACCGCATCGTTAAGCCCCAGCTTCTTTGATATCTCAAAGGCGTTCGACACGCCCGGCACGCCCATGATAAGCCTGTATGTGGGCGACAGCGTCTGCACATTGAACTCCATACACGCGTTCTCATAAACGCTGCTCGCCATCGCGAACGCCTTGATCTCACTGTAGTGCGTCGTTGCGAGCACACGGCAGCCGCGCTCCGAAAGCGTTTCGAGTATTGCCATCGCAAGCGCCGCGCCTTCTGCGGGGTCGGTGCCCGCGCCCAGCTCGTCGAGCAGCACCAATGACTGTGCGTCGGCCCGTTTTGTGATCTGCGTGATATTCTTCATGTGCGAAGAGAACGTGGAAAGGCTCTGTTCGATGCTCTGCTCGTCGCCGATATCGGCGTATACCTCGGTGAATACGGGCAGCTCCGTGCCTCCGTCCGCAGGTACGAACATCCCGCTCTGCGCCATCAGCGCAAGCAGCCCGGCGAGCTTTAATGTCACGGTCTTGCCGCCCGTATTGGGGCCGGTGATGACGAGCCCGCTGTAACCTTCCTCGATGCACAGCGATACGGGCACAACCTTCTTCATGTCAATCAGCGGGTGCCTCCCGTTTTTGATCACAATACGGCGTTCCTGAGAGAGTATCGGCGGGGAGGCTTTCATCGCCGAAGCCAGCGACGCGCGCGCGAATATGAGGTCGAGCGCGGCGAGCGTCTCCAGATCGTTTTTAATTTCCTGCCAGTGCTCGCGCAGCCTTTCGGAGAATACGTGCAGTATGCGCTCGATCTCCGCGCGCTCCGCAAGCTCCAGCTCGCGCAGGCGGTTATTGGCCTCTACAACCTCTATGGGCTCGATGAATACCGTCTGCCCGCTTCCCGACTGGTCGTGCACGAGCCCCTTGACGCTGCGGCGATGCTCCGCCTTGACGGGCACAACGTACCGCCCGCCGCGCATCGTCACGATGGCGTCCTGCAAATATTCTTTATGCTGAGCGCTGCGGATGATGCCGCCCAGCTTTTCGCGGATGCCGTCGTTCTCGCGCAGTATCTTTTTGCGTATGCTGAAAAGCTCCGGCGAGGCGTTGTCTGAAAGCTCGTCTTCACTGATAACCGCGTTATCGATGTCGGTAATCAGCGTATCGGAATAGAACAGCGTCTGCGCCATGTCATATAGCATAGTTGCGCCGCCGTCGCCGCGTCCGATGCCGTTCTTCGCGCGCTTCGCGGACTTTTGTACGCCCAGCACGCGCAGCAGCTCCCGGCAGGTAAGGTCAGCTCCCGCTTTGAGTCGTGCGACCTCGGCGGATATGTCCGAAAACGCGCTCATCGGCGTTACTGCCGCGCGCATCAGCACGCTTTCGGCCTCAAGCGTTTCCGCCTGTAGCCGCTTAACCTGCGCGATATCGGTACCCGGCATGACCGACAGCGCCATTTGCTTGCCGGGATCGGACAGCGCGCGCGCGGAGAGCCGCTTAAGTACTGTATCAAATTCGAGTTTGTTTATCACTTTTTCGTTCATGCGCAGATACCCTTTTGTAGTTGTTATTACTATACCACCTTAAGCGCCGCATGAAAAGCACCGCGGCGTAATCGCGCGCGCAACGCCGGAGCATGGAGCCAATCTTAATCGGACGGCCTACCGGCGCTTCTTTATAAAACGCGGCAATTTAATCTGTGCGTTTTCGTATTTTCCTATCTTTTGACCGGATTTAAAATAATACAGCGTGGCGTTGAGTTCCCCGCCCATCATGATCGTCATGCTGCTGATGTAAAGCCACAGCAGCAGTATGATGATACCGCCGATGCTGCCGTAAATACGCGTGTAGCTCGCAAAGTTGGTAACGTAGTACGAGAACACGAAGGATGTCGCCGCCCAGCCGAACGAAGAAACGAGCGCGCCGGGCAGTACCTCGCGGATGCGCAGACGGGCATTGGGCGCCCACTTATACAGCAGCAGAAACAGAAGCAACATAATTAATATGGGTACGATATACCGGAATATCCGCCACAGCTTTGTAAACGCTTCTGTGCCGTCCATACAGCTGAAAATATCGCGCGCGATCACTTCTCCGAAGATCAGAAACAGCAGCGCCGCAAGCACCATCACGGCGACGCCCACCGTAAACAGTAACATGATCGCCCCCACCTTCCAGAACGATCGGTTTTCGGTTTTATCATACGCTTTATTAAGGCCGAAGCTGATGGCGCTGACGCCTCTTGAAGCGCTCCAAAGCGTGACGAGTGCGCCTATCGAAAGCAGGCCGGGACTTTTGGCGCCCAGCATCTCTTCAACCACGCCGCGGAAAAAAACACCCACTTCTTCCGGAAAAAATTCCGCGATATTGCCCACAAACTGCCCGTATGAAACCGATATAAAGCTGAACAGGTTGAGCAGAAACAACAGAAACGGGAACAATGACAGTAGCAGGTAAAACGCGAGCTGCGCGCTCAGCGCCGAAACATTGTCATCCTGAAACCGGACATACATCTGTTTTAAGAATCTTGGCCAGATGCTTTGGCTCTTGCCTTCTTTCAAAAAAGCTCCTCCGTTTATTTTGTCTGCATCCCTATTATTCTGATTCAGCCGGCCGTTTTTAGCCGCGGTATTGATAAAAAGCCTCATTTTATCCAAAAGCGATTGCATAAATTACGGGATG
>CAZLRM010000150.1:0-4525 GCA_964561895.1 uncultured Christensenellaceae bacterium
ACCCGCGACTTCGACCTTGGCAAGGTCGCACTCTACCACTGAGTCACTCCCGCATGAGCCAATGAGCATGGTGCGGGCGAAGAGACTTGAACTCCCACGCCGCTAGGGCACCAGATCCTAAGTCTGGCGCGTCTGCCAATTCCGCCACGCCCGCGCAATGCCGTTTTTATGGCCGCCAAATTTGGCACTTTGGTATTCTAGCATTTCAATAACTTTTAGTCAATAACCATATGTCTGTTTTTAATGTGTTTTTCAGGTGAAATAACAATCATTTTTTACAATCGTACTTTCCGTTTAATAACGGCCTGCCATTTGCCATACACATAAAATTGGTGTATTCTTTATTAAGTATAACAGATTATTTTTATAGATGGGAAAATATCAGATGACGATACTGTATTTTTCCGCAACAGGCAACAGCTTATCGATTGCAAAACTGCTGGGCGGTAAGCTCAAATCCATACCGCAGCTTGAACGCGCGGGAGAATACGAAATCACCGACGACGTCATCGGTATCGTCTCTCCGGTTTATAACCATACTCTTCCGCTTATAGTAAGGCGTTTTCTGTCTAAAACAAAACTTAAGGCCGATTATATTTTCGGCATACTGACATACGGGTTTACCAGCGGGACCTCAGCAAAAAAGTTGGCAAACGCTTTAATCGCAAACGGTAATTTGCTTCATTACGCCGCCAATTTGCTGATGGCGGATACGTATCTGCCCGTCTTCAAGATGGAGAAAGAAATTGCGAAGCTGCCAAAAAAAGACGTGAACGTTCGGTTTGAAAAAATCAGACAGGACATCGGAAACCGCCGCTGTTACGTGCCTCAAAAAAATCTGTTTGTGAGGTTGCTTTCATCGCTAATCAGCCGAAGAATGGAATCGGCGAACGGGATCAGCGCAATTAACCTTACGGATAGCAGATTCTTGGTTTCGGAAAATTGCAGCCGATGCAGAACCTGTGCGCGCGTCTGCCCGGCATCGAATATCACGATGAAAACAAAACCTGTCTTTTCCCATCATTGTGAATCCTGCTTTGCATGCATTCATAATTGCCCAACAGGCGCGTTACAATTGAAAGGCCAAAGAAGCAAAGCGAGGTATCGCAACAACAGTGTCACACTAACAGAGCTGATTCGTGCAAACGGAAAATAAAAAACGGCCTGCAGATTGTAACGCAGGCCGGTAATCATGCTGTTATTCGTCCTTGCCGCAGCACTTCTTATATTTTCTGCCGCTGCCGCACGGGCACGGGTCGTTTCGGCTGATCTTATTGGAAACAGCCTGCTTGTCCAAACGCCATTTATCTCTGATCTCCCTGCGCTTTCTCTCCGAATAGATTTCATCCCATTCAGGCAGCGTGAATAGCCATCTGGCCTTGGCTTCAAGCATATTATAATACAGCTTCTCAAAATCGACCGCGAGTTTAACCTTCGTATTTTCCTTAAGCTTATTAAGGTCGTATCCGCTTTTCAGGCTGTCGTTGATGCCGTCCATGAAGCCCGCGAATACCACGCATTCCATATCGAAGCCTGCCGCCAGTTCTGAAAGCATGCCTTCATAATACTCTTCTTTTCGTGCAAGAATCTTCTTATAGGCTTCCTTCTCGATACCGAAGTATCCGTCCCAAAACTGCTTATACTCCTTTTCGGAGCGTTCGGCTTCTCCCATTTCCTTCCATTGACTGTATAAACCCAATTGCTTCTCCCCCTGTTTTATGCCAATCCGTTTCTTATTTCTTTTATAAACTCTTCTGTGTTGACTTTTTTCTTGTTACTTAATTCGCTCAGTATATACAGGTCCTTCGTCATGACACCTTTTTCAATGGTCTCAACCGCAACTTTCTCCAGTTTGTCCGCAAACGAAATCAATTCCGCGCTGCCGTCAATCTCGCCGCGTTTTTTAAGCGCGCCTGTCCATGCGAACAGCGTCGCCATACAGTTGGTGGAGGTTTCCTCGCCCTCAAGATGCCGATAATAATGCTTTGTCACCGTGCCGTGGGCCGCTTCGTATTCGTAGTACCCGTTGGGTGAAACAAGCACGGACGTCATCATCGCGAGGCTTCCGTACGCCGTCGCAACCAAGTCGGACAGCACGTCACCGTCATAGTTCATCAATGCCCACACAAAACCCCCGCGGCTGCGGATGACGCGCGACACCGCGTCGTCGATGAGCGTATAAAAATATTCGATGCCTTCCGCCTCAAATTTCTTTTTGTACTGCTCATCGTATATCGCCTGAAATATATCCTTGAACCGGTGATGATACAGCTTTGATATCGTATCCTTAGAGGAAAACCACAGATCCTGCTTCACACCCAGCGCATATTCAAAGCAGCTTTTGGCGAAGCTTTCAATTGAACGTGTTGTGTTAAACATGCCGCGCACCACGCCGCCTTGTTCGTCGAACGCTGCAATCTGCTTCCTTTCCACAGTACCGTCGCGCCGCGTCACAATCAGCTCCGCAGTCCCCTCGCCGTCCACAGTTATTTCCTGCGCGTTGTAAATATCGCCAAACGCATGCCTCGCGATCGTAATGGGTTTCTCCCATGTGCGTACGGATGGGAATATCCCCTTGACCAGTATCGGCGCTCGAAACACGGTACCGTCCAGTATTTCGCGGATCGTACCGTTCGGGCTCCTCCACATCTTCTTTAAGTCGTATTCCGTCATGCGCTGCGCGTTGGGCGTGATCGTCGCGCATTTGACACCTACGCCGTATTTCATAATCGCTTGAGCGGCTTCAATCGTCACCTGATCTTCTGTCGCGTCGCGCTCGGTCAGGCTTAAGTCGTAGTATTCCGTGTTCAGCTCGATAAATGGCTCCAGCAGATAATCCTTGATCATCTTCCAGAGTATGCGCGTCATCTCATCCCCGTCTATTTCAACCAGCGGAACCGGCATTTGAATCTTTGCCATTTATAACTCCCAAACTTAAAATATGCACCCGTCTCAGCCGGATGTACGCGTAACATTCTATAGCATGCGGACAAAAAAAACAAGAATGGATTATAAAAAGGCCGATTTTAGTCCGACGGGTAAAAAACGCTGCCCTATCGCTGCTTTTCCCGTTACCGTCCATTAAGACGTCTTTATATACCGACGTCAATTTGGTGATTACGACTGGATTTCGGCGGTACTCAGGACTCCGTGCCTTGCATCAAAGAAAGCAATACAGGTTACATTCCATTTCAAAAGCAAACATAAAAAAACGGACAGCGCATGCCATCACGTTTTTCCATCCATATCCCTATTTTATCGCGTCTTCGAGCATCTGCTTTTGCTGCTGCGACAGCGAGAAGTGCCTGTTGAGGTCATCCACCACCGCCCGCCCGCGGTTTTTCGCAAAATTCTTCATACGCGTAATCCCGGCCTCCCAGTCCGTAAGCTGCGGCCTCTCATCGCTCCATCGCTGGTAGTCTGCCTCAACCTCGCCGCGTATCAGCGCCGCTGCCTCTTCGACCGCCGCGGTCACGCGATCAACATTGTAGATATTCATCAGCGCCCACGCAAACCGCTCAATGAATGCGTCCTTCCAGCCCTGGTTTTTAAGCAAAGCGTTGAAAATATCGGAGCCTGCGGTGCTTGAGTCCATGCGCAGCGCAACCGCATCTTTCGGGTAGAATGCGATATCGAGGTCCTGGTAGATTTGCTTCCACTTCCCGTCGGGCGGCACCTGATAGTACTGCATATTGCCCAATACGTCATTGTTGGCGACATAGATCTCGTTGATAATGAAATCCATGAAGCTTTTGGTATCAAGCCGCGCATCGATCCACTCATAATTTTCCTGTACCGACAGGTCGTGCGACCTCGCATAATTATAGATTTCGGCGTATCCTTTGTACGAACCGCTGCTGGTTAAGTTGTCCCTTAATCCCTTGGCGAGGTTGATGCTGTCGATGGCAGCCGAATCCGTAATCCCCTCATGCTGCGCTACCATATACTTATTGCGTTTCTCCATCAGGAAATAAATACCCCAGTATTTCCCGTCGATGTATACCACACAGGGCTTTGCGGCCTGCGTCACCACTTCCATCTGCCCGTCCACAAGATCAAGCGCTACGTATGTACTCAGTTTGGTTTGCGTATCGTCGCGCGCGGCTGTGCGAAGTATGACCGACTTATATTCTGTATACGGGCGGTTATCGAAGAACGGGTACGCCATCGTACTCTTCCCGTACTGGCTACGCGCGTAGATTGCGAACGACTTCTGTTCTCTCAGCTGCAGCGTCATGCCGCCCGTCATGGCAAGGCTGATATTTTGCTGGAATACGCGCTGCCCGCCCTCGTCAAACAGCTCAAAAGAGGCTGGAATCTCAACATCCTTTTTACTGTTCGAATAGATACCCGTCGCCGGATCAAAAAGCTTGGCCTGTTCGGTGGCGATGGAGACGACCGGCAGCGTGTGCTGCGAGCCGATAAAGAAGGTCGCTGTAGCCGTATTGCTTGGGATATATCCCTTGTTATAGGCGCGCGCGCGCACCGAAGAAGTTTCGCTGACCGTAACCGGCCCGGTATACTT